>NZ_BAABRU010000001.1:300000-468823 GCF_039545135.1 Herpetosiphon gulosus
GGCTAAATCGTGCAATGAGTTTGGAATTTGCTCCTGCTCCAGCATCGCCTGAATTTCGGCAGTGCTGGCAGCTTGATCTGAGCCTGCCAATTGCTCAAGCAGCAGAGCCAAACTTTCGGGCGTAGCAGTTTGCCAAGTAATGGCATATTCGCCCAAACTCGGGTGTTGTTGTAAAACAGGCTCAGCGTGGGCGATGCCATAGTTGGCACAAACCAGCGCCACTTGCTTGAGCCAAGCATTAATCTCCTCAGCTTCGCCAACCAGCCGAACTAAAGCAACCGGGGCATGAGCATAGCCATTTGGCCCTTCCAAGGCCCGAATATCACGAAACTCCAGCATAGGCCACCAACCTTAATTCAGCGCGAATCTAGGCTTAATGGTACATGCACCGCCCAAAAAAGCAATTGATTTGCGGCTGTTCAAACCACAGACTAAACATTATTCGAACATTTGCGTAGGCTGTGGTTTGTATTTGAACGATTACTCGCCACCAAGCTCACGAGCGCGACGATACGCCGCCCAAACTCCATCGGCTAAAACCGTGCGCAAACGCCCTTTTTCGAGTTCGTAAAGGGCAGCAGCGGTTGTACCACCTGGCGAAGTCACCATATTGCGTAGTTCGGCGACATGCTTGCCCGATTGGGCCGAGTAGCGCACCGCTCCAATCACGGTTTGCTCGACCAGTTGAGCCGCGATCCGGCGGGGAAATCCCATGTGTACACCAGCATCGATCAAGGCTTCCATCACCATAAAAACGTAGGCTGGGCCTGTGCCCGAGAGTGCCGTGGCCATATCCATAAATTTCTCGTCCTCAACCTCAACTTCCTCGCCAATGGCGCTGAGTACGATTTTGGCCCAACCACGCCGCGCCTGATCAAGCCCTTTGCTGGCCGTCCAAACTGTAATACCTTCGGCAATTTGGGCAGGAGTATTGGGCATCGAACGTGCAATGGCGTTATGACCAGTCGCTTCGGCGATTTGGCGCATCTTGACCCCTGCCAAAACCGAAACAATCAGATCATCGGTTTGAAATGCGCCGTTGAGTTGGGGCAGCACTTGCTCAGTCATTTGAGGTTTGATGCCTAAAATCACCACATTGCCCCAAGTTGCGGCCTCGCGATTATCGCCTGTGGTGGCAATGCCCCAGCGTTGTGATAGCTCGCGGCGACGCTCAGGGCGCGGAGTGGCCGCCAAAACTTGGGTTGGTTGTACCAATTCGGCTTGGAGTAGGCCACCGATGACGGCCTCGCCCATAGTGCCTGTGCCAATAACTGCAACATTGAGATTGGTTAACATGGTCTGGTGTTCTCCATGATTGGCTGAAGTTTCACAGGCTCCATTGCCTAGCCGCCACGCTGCGGAAGTTGGTTTTGATCCACGAAGGACACGAAGAGCACGAAGGCTATTTTAGCCACGAATTCCACCAATTAGATTCATCCTTCATCCCGCATCCTTTCGTACTCTGTGCCTCTGCGTTAAAAACTAACCCCTAACTCCTGATCCCTAACCCCTGATCCCTCGCCTCTATGCTCTATGTTCTATGTTCTTAATACTCTTCACCACTTGATCAAGCGCGATTGTCTCGACCACCCCAGTTGCCCGTTGGCGTAGCTCGACGACCTGTTGCTTGAGGCCACGTTCGCCAACCGTAAGCCGCAACGGCATTCCTAACAAATCAGCATCGTTAAATTTGACTCCCGCCGATTCATTGCGATCGTCGTAGAGCACGCTGAGGCCAGCTTCGCTCAATTGTTGATAAAGCCGATTGGCGGTCTCTCCGACCGTGGCACTCGCGCCAAGTTGCACCAAATGCAGATCGAATGGCGCGACGGATGCAGGCCAAACAATGCCTTTTTCGTCGTGATGTTGCTCGATAATGACTTGCAACAAGCGTTCGAGGCCAATGCCATACGAACCCATGACGATTGGTTGGGCTTGGCCTTGTGGGTCAAGGTAGGTTGCGCCGAGGGCTTCGGTGTAGCGAGTTCCCAATTTAAAGATATGGCCAATTTCGATGCCCCGTTCCAAGCTCAAAGCTGCACCACAGACTGGGCAAGCATCGCCCGCCTCGACATTGGCAATATCGGCAACCACGGTTGCTTGCCAATCGCGGCCATAAACGACGTTTTGTAAGTGGTAGCCAATACGATTAGCTCCAGCGACCAAGCCGCCAACGCCCACCACCGAATGATCGGCGATAACCGTGACATTGCTCAGGCCAACTGGTGAAGCATAGCCAGCAACCGCCCCAACCGCGCTAATTTGCTCAAGTGTGGCTGGCTCAAGCGCCGAAACCCCTGCCGAAGCCCGTAATTTAATTTCGTTGACTTCACGATCGCCGCGTACCACCACGAAAATCAAGCCTTTTTCAGGTGAGTTAAAAAAGACCGCTTTGGCAGTTTGGGCTTCGCTCACCTGCAAAAAGGCGGCGAGTTCGGCGATGGTGGTGCAGGCTGGAGTGGCGATTTCGCTCATGGCTGGTACATCTTCAGCATTATCAGCAGCTTGGCCGCGTACCGCAACCTCGCTATTGGCGGCGTAATTGCAGCTTGCACAAACCGCCAAGCTATCTTCGCCACTACTCGAAAAAGCCATATATTCGCGTGGTTCTCGTCCGCCCATCTCGCCGCCATCAGCTTCAACAGCGGTAAAACGCACGCCACAACGCTCGAAAATTGTTTCAAAAGCGAGCGCCACCCGATCATAGACCCCATCCAAGCCTGCCCAATCGGCATCGAGCGAGTAGGCATCGAGCATGGTAAATTCGCGCAGCCGCAACAAACCGCCGCGTACTCGCAACTCATCGCGATATTTGGTGTGAATTTGGTAGAGCAGGCTTGGCAATTGGCGATACGAATCAACTTCGCGGCGAGCTAGCTCGGCCACCGCCTCTTCGTGGGTTGGCGCAAATAACAAAGCCTGTTGATTGCGATTATTGAATCGTAGCATGGCCTCGCCATATTGGGCATAACGTCCGGTTTGCTCCCATAAACTGGCGGCATGCACAACCGGCGTGCGAAATTCGCCAGCCCCGATTGCAGCTAATTCGGCGTGCATAATTGCTTCAATCCGGCGAAATACCCGCATGCCGAGTGGCAACAGCGCCATACCACCAGCTAATAATTGCCGCGCCAAGCCAGCGCGTAGAATTAATTGATGCGCAGCTAATTCTGCTTCGCTTGGAGCCTCGCGCAATGTGCGCCCGAAACCACTACTCATCCGCATAACCGACCTCCTTGCAGCCAATAAAAAAACCGTCCCCAGATGCAACAGCATCTAGGGACGGCTAAAAACCGCGGTACCACCCTAGTTGAAGCTCAGATGAGCCTCCCCTTGGTCGTCAACCAGTGAATTGACGTGTCGTGATCTCGGCGACAAACCCGACCAACCTTGTTTGGGTGTGGAGTACACACTTGGTTCGGCGGTAACTCTGGGGTGGGTTCGGGCAGCCTAGTCCATTTCGAGCTTACACCATCCTCGAATCGCTGGTTGGCACTTGCTGCGCTACTAATCCCCATCAACGTTTACTATCAACTTTGTGGCTGCAACTCTATCATAGCTTATGCAAACCTGTCAATTGACCGATTTAGTTAAAAATTTAAGCTTGCAATCAGGATTTCTGGCGCTATACTCTAGCTGATTGAGTTGAATTGAGGGCGATACTCCCCCTATTTTCTGCATGCTTGCCAGAGTTCCCCTCCTCGTTGTGAGGTCTGATGCTATGTCCGCACCAATTGTGCAGATCGACTATGCCATAGTCGATACGATCATCCAACGCTTCCAAAAACTGCATGACCAGAGCCAAACCATTCAATCCAGCCTCTGCCAAACCATGACCGCGTTACAAGCCGGCCAATGGCAAGGCAGCGCTGCCAACGCCTGTTTTCAAGAATTTGAGCATGTGGTTAATCCAGCCTTTCAGCGCTTGTTGCATTCGTTGCAAGGCAGTGTTGAAACCACCAAGGCCATTCGGCAAATCATGGCCGATGCCGAGGCTGAAGCTGCTGCACTCTTTCGCGGTGATTTTGGCGCGATGGCCGTAGGTGGTAATGGTTCAATGTTTGCCCAAGTCGTTGATGGCGAGGTACGATCAAAATCTACCCCGACCCCAACGCCACCGAGCGACAAATCGCTGCTGCCGCCATTCTTCCAAAAATTAATTGATTTTATTCTTCAAGCGGTCGAAACATGGCAGAACGATCGTGCCGATGGGGTGCAAGTTAATCAAGATGGCTCGGTCAGTTATGCTGATGCCACCCTGATTTTTGATGATATGACCAATGAACCCGACATCCCCTTCCAGTTTCCATATGATGGTTGCTATGCGCGGGCTTATCTTATGGGAAATAGGATGGTGGAGCGCTATGCATTTAATCAAGAACATATTTCAAAAGTCTTTATCTTTGATACTGCTCTTGGTGATGGATTGAACGAATTACGTATCGATCAGCAATTTCAATATGATGGTTTTGAGCCTGTTGAATGGGATTATCATGTCGCACCAAGCATTATGGTTCGTGATGCACAAGGAAACTTACAACCTATGATCATCGATCCATCATTATTTGATCATCCCGTAACGATTGAAGAATGGAAACAAAGTATGAACTTCCCCAATGCTACTATTGATATTCGTGGTTTTTCATGGTATGCCCCGAATTGGGAGGTTACTCCAGAAAATCAAGCGCAAACTGATGCAATCACCCAAGAGCGAATGCAAACTTATATGGATGTCTGTAAAGAAGAAGGGTATTGTCAATGAAATACCTTTATCCATTGATTATTATTTTAGTATTGGCTATAACTAGCTGTCAATCTAGAAACCCTAGTACTATTCAGGAGGATTCTATGTTTCAAATATTCATTTTTAGTGAAACCAAAGAACTTCGTCAGATGCATCATCAGGATTTATTGAATATGGCATTATCTGATGCTTCATTCATAATTAATGAAAATAATCTTCTATCTTATGATTGGACTAATCAACAGATTAATATTGACAAAATGACCGTAAGCGATTCAGATCAAAAACGCTTATTAAGCGATGCCTATTTTGTGGTTGTGTTTAATCAACAACCGATTATTGCTGGCAAACGAATTCTGGAATTTTCACCAACCTCATATGCATATCCCGTTTTATCAATTCGGGCTAATTCATATCAACCAAATCAGCCAATTCAATATGCCTTGCGGAATGATCGCTTAGGGGTAAATCAAGCACCATACCCATTTCTCAATCCTGACCCAACAATTGCCGAAGCCGTCAAGCAACATTTGCGCCAGCTTGGCAAGTTGGTTGAGTAGGGGATGCTGACCATGGCGTGGTTTCGTTATTGGTGGTTGCTCATAGTGCTGATTGGCTGCATCCAAACCGATCAAACTCCACCCGTAGCCAATCAGTTTGCGATTTATATTTTCCAACGAACAGTGATCAGTCAATTTGAAGGGCCAAATCAAAATCCAACGACAGCACTCCAGACAATTGATTTAACCGAAGCTTCTATTGTTCTCGATCAAACTGATCTTGTTGAATATAATTGGCCTCAGCAACAACTGCGGATTCGTAATCCCCAAGGAGTACTTGCCAAAGATCGCCCTGCTGAGATGGATATTGAAGGCTTTTTTGTGCTGGTATTTAATCAACAACGCATTGTCATGGGTCGCGTGCGTTCAAACTCAACCGCAATGGCCGCCGATTATCCGTTATTGCTTGATACAATCGAATCGTATAGCAATCAGCAAGCGATTTCGGTTTATCAGTTACGCGCAAATAGTGGAACGATTCGTAGTGATGCTCCCCATAGTTTTCCTAACCCCGATCCGGCGATTGCCGAAGCCGTCAAGCTACATTTGCGCGAAATTGGCAAGTTGGTTGAGTAAAGGATGTTCATGCCCTCACCCCCAACCCCTCTCCCACCGAGCGGGCGAGGGGAGTTTCGCTTACCCCCTCGCTCGCGTGCGGACGAGGGGGAGAGGGCATAACTAGCCAGGGAAGCGGCTGAGATGTTCTTCGAGTTTGACGTGACAGGCGGCTTCTTCGCTGCGTAACGTCACTTCTTCCTCACGCAGCGCATTCAGTTGATCCTCGCTTTCGGCAAGCGTAGTGATATAGCGGGTGCGAAGCTCGCCCTCGCCGCCTTCGTTTTTGAGTACATCGAGGTTGCCGCGAATTTGAGTTTGTTGATTGTAGATCTTCTGACGTAACGCTTCAATTTCGTTGTAGCGTTGAACGATGCTATCAATTCGTGCATACAGCGTGAGCACTTCGCGTAGCTCACTGACAGTATTTTGATCGAGCATGCGATCCATCAAATAGCGCCGCAATTGCTCGAAATTGATTGATCGAATGTGTTCGCGCCGTTCGACCAAGCGTCGTTCACGCACGCGCAATGCCGCTTCGCCCCGTGCTGGAATTGGCAATAACCAACTGGCCAATTGGCTATTGGCTTCGGCTGGTTGCACCGTATCAAACAGCTCGTAGGGGTGACGCAAGGGATGCTCAATTTTGATCACGCGGGCTTCGCCAGCAGTATTTGTTGCGGTGTAAATCGTGGTCAGCGATTCTTCAACTTCGTGAATCAAGACATCGCGACCAAGCCGGATGCGCCGGGTTTGATGAGCCGAGTTTTGATTTTCTTTGACTGAAACTTCCAAGGCTTGGGCATAGCGAATGGTCACCATTGCGCCTTCGGCAGTCCAGTTCAAGACCGCCTCACCGCCATATGAGCGACTTTCCATAATTGTGATTGGGCCGCGCTCTAAGGTCAAGCCGCTGCTATTTTCAAAGCGTACCGTGACCATCGGATGGGTCTCGCCGGCTGCACCGCGATAGACCAACTCGCGCCGACAGGCGGTGCGCAAATTGAGTAACGGCACTAAAGCCGAGCGACCACGCCCGACACTGACAGGTTCACGCACATCGTAGCGGAATAAAGCCCCTTGGGCAGCACCTTCGGCAACGGGCGCAATCGCTGCCATTTCATCCATGCTCAGGCTATCAAGATCAGCTCCCGCGAATGCTTCTTCACGCATAGCCATAGCTCGCATCATTTTTGGTCGTGGTGCGCCAGCAGGAGCAGGAGCCGCCAAAGTATAGGCTGGCGGCGCAGCAGGCCGAATTGTATCTTCAATCAACGGGCGTTCTGGTTGTTGCGGCTCGTAGAGCGGGTAGCGAAACGAAACTGGTCGGCCTGCAACCAACGAAATTCGCACATCTTCTAAATCTTCGTCAAGCACATTATCGAATAAACCCCAGCCTTGAAGCAACACATCGGGCAATTCAGTTTCGATATTATCGACAATAATGCGATAGGAAACCCGCCAACTAGGGGCTGGTGCAAGGTAGGCCACCAAGAGATCGTGCTTGCCCTCGTCGAGCTGAATCGTGGCTGTGCGCGAATCTTGTTTATCGCTATTGGCGCGTAATGACCACAGCACTTCGTCGGCAGCTGAATCGAGCAATTGCACGCCGCGAATATCATTTAACCGATGCAAAGTGATTTGGCGCACATCGCTGCGATAAATTGTCACCAGCGATTGCGAAATTGGCTCTTCTGGCGCTGGCTCGTCGATGCCCACAATCAAGCCTTCAGCGGCGGCTTCATCACGCAAAGCTAGACGAATTCGTCGCCCACGCAACTCGGTTAAGAGATCACGCAGTGGGCGGCCAGCGCCAAGCTCAATCCGCCGGCTGCTCCATGATTCAGGCCGTTCGTAATCGATGCCCTTGACATGACCCTCGCCTTTTTCCAACACCACCAAACTTTTCAGCACATCGTCCATGGCTTCGCGACTGAAGGCCAAGGCCAGTTTTGTGCCCTCGAACTGACCGCGCCGCTCGAAATAGCCAACGCCATGTTTGTACAAAATCAATCGTCGCAGTGGAAGCTCTGTCATTATCGTTACTCCTCGGCTGAATCGGCTGAAATTTTGGTGTTGTTTGTTGGGTGGGCGGAATATGCTTTGGGTGTGTAGCTAGCGCTATTGTACACGATTTGGCAACGGCCTAACCAGCAGCGTTGCCAAGCCCCAAGCTTGCAAGTACAATCAACGCATTGGCTAGGCAGGGAGATTCAGCAGATGATTACCAATTTGCGTTTTCAACATTTTAAATCGTGGAATGATACAGGCGAGTTGCGGTTTGCCCCATTAACTGGCTTTTTTGGCAGCAATAGTTCTGGTAAAACCGCAATTTTGCGCTTTCTCTTGATGCTCAAGCAAACGGTTGATTCTAATGACCGTCAGCTATTTTTAGAATTAAATGGTGCATATGCAGAGCTTGGCAGTTTTGAAGAAGTAATTTTCAATAATGATATAAATTCTGAACTCAGTTTTCAAATGGAATTAGATTTTGTTCAAAAAAATAATAATTTTTTTCATGTCATGATGTTGTTTGTTAGACTAGGATCAGAGCTATCACTAGTAAATCAAATAAATATAAAATCATCTTTGATTTTTGATAAAAACACAATAATTTTGAATAAATTGCTTTATAGTTTTGGGTTTCCCAATGGTGAGTTAGGAAATTTCTCATTTGAGAAAAATATTAATGATGAAAAATATACATATCGATCTTGGTTGATGGAATCTGATAGAAATACGCCTGAAGTTAAGGATATTGTTCTTCCTAGATCTAAATTTTATCATTTCCCGTATGAGCTTTTAGATAAAATTCCTGACCTATTTGCAATTTATGAACTCCCACAAATCTTTGAAGAACAATTTCGCGATGTCCAATATCTTGGCCCGATCCGCCACGATCCCCAGCGTTTTTATCAGTGGACTGGTGAAATTCGCAGTTTGGGCAATCGGGGTGAGCATGCAGTTTTAGTCTTATTAGCCGATCAAAAGCGTGATCCAGAAGCAAAATTAGCTAAACAAGTAGCAAGCTGGTTGAAGGACTTAGGCTTAATTGCTGATTTTCGCTTGCATCAAATTGCTCCTAATGTTGATTTGCACGAAGTTCGAGTGAAAATCAAACCGAATGCTGCTGAGGTATTGTTGACTGATGTTGGTTTTGGGGTTGCCCAAATTTTGCCTGTGCTGGTGTTGTGTGCCTCGGCCAAACCAGGCTCGACGATTATTTTAGAGCAGCCTGAAATTCACCTGCACCCAGTGGTACAATCAAACTTGGCCGATATTTTGATTGAAACAATCAAACGTGGTGTGCAAATTGTGCTCGAAAGCCATAGCGAACACCTGCTGCACCGCTTGCAACGGCGAATTGCCGAAGAAGTTTTGAGCAACACCGATACCGCACTCTATTTTTGCGATATGGATGATACTGGTACATCGCATGCCGTGCCACTTGATGTTGATAAATATGGCAATATTCGCAACTGGCCCAAAGATTTCTTTGGCGATGAAATGGCTGATTTAGCGGCACTTTCGCGAGAGACAATTCGCCGTAAAAAGGCCGAGGCTGGACGATGAAACGCATCATCGATACGAATGTTTTATTGACAGCTAATGGCGCTGCTGACCACAAAGACTTCGAATGTATGGAAGCGTGTATTGATTTTCTGGAAACGATTAAAGAGCAAGGCATTGTTATTCTTGATGATGGCTATTTTATTATGGGTGAATACCGTCAAGATGTTAGTGATAGTGGTCAACCTGGCTTGGGGGATAAATTTCTGAAATGGCTTTTAATTAATGAATGGAATGGCCGTTGTGAACATGTAAGCATAAATGCGATAGAGCTTGAGGCAAAACTAAGTTTTAGTGAATTCCCCAATAATGATCTTCGCTTGGCCAAATTTGATCTTAAAGATCGCAAATTTGTTGCGATTGCCCTCACTCACCCTGAACATCCACCAATTGTTAATGCAACTGATAGTGATTGGGCTGAGATTGAGCAGATTCTGCGCGATGAATATCAAATACAGGTGATTCAATTGTGTCCGTAAATTGTACAAATAGTCTGATAAACGCTATATAAAGTTTGTATCCTAGCTCCTCAAACGTGCGTATTAACCTCTGATACACTTAATCAATAAGTTGAGAAGCGAGAACTTCAATGGAAAGATCAATCATTCACTTGCGCATTTCGCGGAGTTTAATCGTTTTGGTCGGCCTAACTTGGTCGCTTGGCTTGATGTTTGGGCTGGGCTTTTTGAGCAACTATACCTTTTGGGCCGCAGCCTGTTTTACAATATGGTGGCTCTCGCTATTGGTGCGCTTTGGCTTATTAACGTGGCAACATGTCTATCTGAGCGATCACGGCATTCGGGTGAAAAATTACACTGGCGATTATAATTTTGCTTGGAATACGCTGCGTGCAATTGAATTTGTGGCTGAACCAGCAGCACCATGTTTTATGGATCGCGATCTGAGCTATCTCTGGGCAACCTATGCAGTGCGTTTTTCTGATGCTCAACACTCTATCATTGTGCATACGCGCTTTACTGAGCGTAATCGCACACTGCTCAAAACCAAGCTAGCGCATTATATCCAATTGCATACAATTCCCAACAAAACCATCGATACGATCGATTATCCAGTGATTTATCCAGAGCGATTAAGCATTTGGCAAAAGCTGATGCGGCTGCATCGACCACCGGTGATTAATTCACTTGAAAGAGTGCTTCGGTTTTGTTGGTTTTTGTTGGTAATTGCAATGATCTATACAGTTGTAACCTATCAAGAATTTTTAATTGCACTTACCGCCTTTGCAATCTATCAAATGCTCAAATTAAGCTTAGCGTTGTTGCCAAATGCGATTAAGCAACCAGCCACGTTGATTAATCCCCAAGAGCAAGCGCTGTATGTGCCAAAATTGGTTGATAAAACCCTATTTGCCCGCTTATTGGGATTTTATGGGTTAATCATCGTGT
The DNA here is from genome assembly GCF_039545135.1 of Herpetosiphon gulosus. NCBI lineage: Bacteria > Bacillati > Chloroflexota > Chloroflexia > Herpetosiphonales > Herpetosiphonaceae > Herpetosiphon > Herpetosiphon gulosus. The sequence goes on from NZ_BAABRU010000001.1 coordinate 310,836, forward strand.
TGATTTTGGTTTATTATCAGATTTTTGTTGGCTAATCGCATCTTGCACCTAAGTGTTTGGTGAATTGCAGCTAGCCATGCTATGGTTTGGCGTTGATTTGGAATTGCCAAATCTAGTACCTCAATTTGTAGAGTAAGGGAGATGCTACGATGATCAAACGTGGCTTGATCTATTTGGCGTGGCTGGGTGCTGTGCCATGCAGTTTGTGGTCGCTTTTACGCTGGACGGCATTCGCAACCACGCCTCAAGGCATGGTACTGCTGGTATTCGATGCCTGGGTTTATGCCAGTTTATTGCCAATTGCGCTGCTGGCGGTGAGCATGCGTCGCCATTATTTATTGGGCGTGCTTAGCCTAAATTTGCTGGTGGTTTTGGGTTTGTATGGCGGGCGCTGGTTGCCCCAATCAGCCAATTTAACCCCCCACGATTTGCGAATTATGACTTGGAATGTGTTCTACAATACCCAAGATATTGATGGCTTGGCCGCGACAATTCGCCAGCAACAGCCTGATATTGTGGTGTTGCAGGAATATAATTTTCAGCTCGACCCGCAACTCCCCGAAGCCTTGGAAGATTTGTACCCTTATGCTGCACTTGATCCCCATTCGGGCGCTGGTGGTTTGGCGACACTTAGCCGCTGGCCAGTGCGCGAGTTGGCTCCAGTAGCTCGCGGAGTTGACAGTTGTGGTTGCCAATATTTAGAAATTGCTACGCCAAAAGGCCCAACCCGTTTGATCAATACTCACCCACATATTCCGCTGGCTAGTTTCAAGGGCATTTACACCAAGACCCAGCAAGACCCAACCTTCGATCATTTGCTGAAATTGATTGCAGACCAAAGCCAACCCTTAATTTTGGCGGGTGATTTGAATACGACTGAACGTCAACCTAATTATTTGCGTTTACGCCAGCAGCTTGGCGATGCCTATCAGCAAAAAGGTTGGGGTTTGGGCTATACTTTTCCGAGCAATGGCACTATTCCCAAAGCAGTGCGCTTGGATTATATTATGCCTAACGTTCATTGGCAGCCCTTGCGAGCTTGGAATGGTACGGCTAATTTGTCTGATCATGGCTTTGTGGTCGCCGATTTGCAGCGATCAGCTGAATAGTTTGAGGAGTAAGGATTATGATGGTTTATAAGTCAAAAGTTACACTCTATGGTGTCCTTTTTTCGCTTGGATTTCTTTCCTTAGCACTCTGGTTTTTGCTGAATAAGCTGTTTATTGAAGCACTCGGTTGTTTTTTATGGACATTGATTCCAATTGGTTTTACATGGCTATCTTATAAATGGCGTTTTGTTACAGCTGATGATTATATGCACATTGATTCAATAATTTTTGGTAAACGTATTGAGTGGCATGCTGTTATTGCGATTGAAGATATGAAATATGAAAATGGCACATATTTATTACGATTGGTAAGTAAATCTAAATTATTTGAAGTTCCAGTATCGATGTTAAATAAGCAAGATATTAACGAGATTGTAAATTACCTGAAAGGAAAATCAATATATCATAATATTCCATTTAATCGGGATACACCGTATTTAAAATCAATCTACTATCAATATAACCCAAAAATGATTGCTAAATTAGGCTGGTTTTGGCCACCACTCCTGCCAAAAATCAGAGGATGGATTTATGCAATATTTGTTGGATTTGCCCTAGGCTTTAGTATGCTTATCAAATTCTTTAAACCATCAAGTACGTCTGATTTAGAGTATCAGCAGATCTGGATTTATGTGATTATGTTCATGCTATTTGAATGGGTCAATTTACTTTTTGCCCAATTTCCGCAAAACTTACGGACGATTGAGCATAATCAGCGTGAGCAGCATGAGCAGATGTTTGTACCAACCGTGGCATCAGCCCAGCCTTATCGCTTGCCATTTGTGTTGGTTTCAGTGGCTTTGGTGATGATAATTGCTGGATTTGCTTGGTATTTGACCCGTTGAGGCAAAGCAGCGCCAGTTTAATAATCAAACTGGCGCTGCTTTTGTTTTAGCCGCGAATGCTGGCAAAAGCCGCTTGAGCAGCATTGATCGTTTGGGCGACTAGCTCGTCGGTATGAGCCGTTGAGACAAAGGCGGCCTCAAATTGCGATGGCGCGAGATACACGCCCTGCTCTAACATCGCATGGAAGAATTTGCCAAACATCGCTGTATCAGCCTTTTTCGCCGATGTAAAATCGTAAACTTCATCGCCAGCAAAGAAGAAGCCCCACATGCTGCCAGCTTTATGCGCTTGGAACGGGATACCATTTTTGAAGGCAGCCTTCCAAAAACCTTGGCACAGCGTCGAAGTTACGCCAGTTAAGCGCTCGAAGACTTCGGGTTTGGCAATTTCGCGCAGCGTTACAATGCCTGCAACCATCGCCAGTGGGTTGCCCGAAAGTGTTCCTGCTTGATACATTGTGCCTGCTGGCGCGACCTGCTGCATAATTTCGCGTCGCCCGCCATAGGCCGCCGCTGGCAAACCGCCGCCAACCACCTTGCCCAAGCAGGTCAAATCGGGCATCACGTTGAAGTAGGCTTGTGCTCCACCATAGGCCACGCGAAAACCAGTCATTACTTCGTCGAAAATTAACAATGCGCCGTGTTGATCGCAGAGTTGGCGCAAACCTGCAAGATAGCCTTCGCGTGGCAGCACAAAGCCCATATTGCCTGCCACAGGCTCGATTACCAAGGCAGCAACTTGGCCAGTATTGTTTTTGAACAAGGCTTCGACCGCCTCAAGATCGTTAAATGCTGCGGTCAGAGTATTGCTGGTAGCGCTTTTCAACACGCCTGGGCTATCGGGCAAGCCCAGCGTTGCCACACCTGAGCCAGCTTGCACCAAAAATGGGTCAGCATGGCCGTGATAGCAACCCTCGAATTTGATAATTTTCTCGCGTTGGGTGTAAGCCCGCGCCAAGCGAATCGCGCTCATCGTAGCCTCAGTGCCCGACGAGACAAAGCGCACCATCTCGACACTTGGCACGGCGGCGATCACCAACTCGGCCAATTCGCTTTCAAGCTCGGTTGGTGCGCCAAAGCTTGTGCCACGTTGGGCTTGGGCACAAATTGCCTCAACCACCGCCGGATAGGCGTGGCCCAGGATTAACGGCCCCCACGACAAGACATAATCGATATATTGATTACCATCGATGTCGTAGAGATAGGCTCCTGCGCCATGATCGATAAAGCGTGGCACGCCGCCAACGCCACGAAAAGCCCGCACTGGGCTATTCACTCCGCCTGGTAAAAGTGCTTGGGCGCGTTCAAAAGCCGCGCTAGAAGCATCATTGATCACGTTTATGTGTCTCCAATAGTATTTGAGGGGCTAGGGGCTAGGGATCGGGGGCCAGAAAGTTTTGAAACCACGAAGCCATGAGATTGTAACCACGAAGAACACGAAGGGCACGAAGAAGCCCTCTATGTTCTTGCTCTGGGCTAAATCCAATCCCCGATCCCCAACCACCGATCCCCAGCCCGATGTTCTATGCTCTATGTTCTCTGTTCTTCGCTCTGCGCCTCTGGGTTAAATAATTCCTGATCCCTAACCCCTGAATCCTGATCCCTAGGCTTTCAACCATTGCGCCGCCACTTTGGCATAATAAGTAATGATCATACTTGCGCCTGCTCGGCGAATTGCCAGCAAACTTTCGAGCGCTACCCGTTGCTCGTCGATCCAGCCGTTGGCAGCGGCAGCTTTGATCATGGCATACTCGCCGCTCACTTGATAGGCAGCTAGTGGCAGATCAAATTCTTCGTACACTGCCCGAATAATATCCAAATACGCTCCGGCTGGCTTGACCATCAGCCAATCGGCTCCCTCGGCGACATCAAGCGCGGTTTCGGCGATTGCTTCGCGGGCGTTGGCTGCATCCATTTGGTACGATCGGCGGTCACCAAATTGGGGCGTTGATTCGGCGGCTTCGCGGAAGGGACCATAAAAAGCTGAGGCAAATTTGGCTGCATACGACAGAATAATTGTGTCGTGGTAGCCTGCTTGATCAAGCCCATAGCGAATTGCGGCGATTTGGCCATCCATCATGGCGCTGGGCGCAACCACATCAGCGCCAGCTGCTGCATAAGCGACCGAGGCGCGGGCTAATAATTCCAAGGTTGGGTCGTTATCAACGGTGATCGTTTCTGGCTCGCCGCTGGTCAAAATGCCACAATGGCCGTGGTCGGTATATTCGCACATACAAACATCGGCAATTACCACCAAATGCGGTGCTTGCTGCTTGATTGCCCGAATTGCGCTAGGAACAGGGCCATTTGCATCCCAAGCCGAGCTACCTTGAGTATCTTTATGCAAGGGAATGCCAAAAAGCAGTACTGCTGGAATTTGGGCCGCAACCAGTTCAGCGATCTCAGTGTCAAGTTGATCGAGCGAAAGTTGAAATTGGCCAGGCATCGAGCTAATCGGCTTGCGAATATTCTGGCCTTCAACAATAAATAATGGGGCAATTAAATTATCAACAGTTAATTGGGTTTCGCGGACCATGCGCCGTAATGTGGCGTTGCGCCGCCCACGCCGCAAGCGACGATTGGGCGTTGGCACGCTTTCAATCATACTCATGCCAGTTCCTTCTCGGCTTTGGCCCATTCGAGCAGGGCTTCAACTAAGCCTTGGGTTGAATGTTCCGCTGCCTCTATATCAACACGCAAACCCACATCAAGCGCGGTTTGGCTCGTGATTGGGCCAATTGTTGCAATAATTGTCTGATTTAAAAATTCTTGTGAATTGCGCATACCTGCTGCATGCAAAGCTTCGATGGTGTAGCGCACGGTTGAGCTTGAGGTAAATGTCACCACATCAACCTGTTGCTGCCGTAACAGCTCAGCCAACTCGACCACCTGTGGATCGGGCACGGTGCGATAGGCCACCACCGCTGTCACTTCTGCGCCACGTTCGATTAATGCCTCGCGCAACAGTGGGCGAGCAATATCAGCTTGGGGCAGGAAAATGCGTTGACCGGCAATATCCTGAAATTCGACCAGAAATTGCTCGGCAACATAGGCATGCGGCACAAAATCGGGCGCATGGCCAAAATCAGTTAATAATTTGGCGGTGGCTTTGCCAATCGCGGCAATTTTCAATTGATCTAAGGCATTGCAGGGCAACCCTAACACGCCATAGCGCTCGAAGAACGCCCGCACAGCGTTGGTGCTGCTAGCGATCATCCAATCGAAGCCTTCGATTTGGCTCAGAGCACGGTCAAACGTTTGCCAATTGTCAGGCGGTAGGGTTTGAATTGCCGAGCAATAGAGCGTTTCGGCTCCATGGGCTGCCAAGAGTTGGGCGAACTCGGTCATCTGCTCACGGGCGCGGGTCAACACAATTCGCTTGCCCGTTAAGGGTGTGTGCATCGTCATTGTTGCAATCCACAATCTGTTGCTAGCACGCAGCTATAGGCGAGTATTCAATATGCAATTAATCAATCGTCGGCATTGGTAGTATACAAGATTATGGCCTGCCCGCTGTTAATTCAAGCACGATCGGCTATGCCAAAACTGCTCTAAATCGCAACCGAGTTAAAGTAAAACCCGCCCGCCTTGCGCTAATAATTGTTGCGCCAAGCTTGCCCCAAGCGCTTGCGGCTCACTCGCGCTGCCAGTTAATTCGCCGCGTACTAAGCGACCATCCAGTGCTCCAATCATGCCGATTAAGCGCAATTGGCCTGCTTGATAGGTGGCAAATGCGCCAACTGCCACTTGGCAACCACCGCCAATGGTGGCCAAAAATGCTTTTTCGGCTTCGGCAGTCGCCCGTGATTCAGCGTGATCGAGCACCTTGAGCAATTCAGCAACTCGTTGATCGCCTGCTCGTGCTTCGATGCCCAAAATGCCTTGCGAAACTGCTGGAGTCATTTCGGCTGGCTCGAAAAATTGGGTCACGCGATTCAATAATCCTAAGCGTTGCAAGCCTGCTGCTGCCAAAACAATTGCATCATATTGGCCTTGATCAAGCTTACGCAAGCGCGTATCAACATTGCCGCGAATATCAATAATTGTCAGGTCAGGCCGTAAATTGCGCAATTGGGCGGCACGCCGTGGGCTGCTCGTGCCAACTTTGGCCCCGAGCGTCAAATCGGTTAGCTTGCGCCCTTCGGCTCCAACCAAAACATCGCGCGGGTCGGCCCGTTCGGGATAGGCTGCAATCGTCATGTCGGGCGCTAAAATTGAAGGCAAATCTTTGGCGCTATGCACCGCCAGATCGACCTTGCCACTGCGCATAGCATCCTCAATTTCGCTGACAAACAGCCCCTTATCGCCAATCGCTGCCAACGGTCGATCCAAAATTGCATCGCCCTTGGTGGTGATATGTTCGAGTTCAATTGTTAATTGGGGATGCGCCGCCAACAGGGCATCGCGCATGGCGTGGGTTTGTACCAAGGCCAATTGGCTTTTGCGCGTTCCAATGGTTAATCTATTCATGCTGATCATTCTTAACTATAGGATAAGTGAATAAAATCCCTCACCCTCAACCCCTCGCTCACGACGGTCGAGGGTTCATGCTGAGTTGGTTCCCCCTCGCTCGCTGGGCGGGAGAGGGGGCTAGGGGGTGAGGGAGCTTAAAATCCTTATTGGCCAGTCACGACGGTTTTGAGCAAATCGACGAAGGCTGGATCATCGTTGAGCAGCCGAATGCGCTCAAGTTGCAAGCCTAATTCGTTGGCTTTGTGCTTGCCCTCAATATCAATATCATACAGAATTTCGAGGTGATCACAGACGAAGCCAAATGGCACTTGCAGCACATATTTTTTGCCTTCAGCTGCTAGTTCGGCCAAGGTATCGAGCACATCAGGCCCAAGCCATGGTTCGCCAGTTTCGCCTTGGCTTTGGTAGGTAAAGCGCCAATCGGGTAATTCGAGCATTTCGGCAATGCCTTTGGCGCTACCCAACAACTCGTCAGGATAGGGATCGCCCCACGCCAAAACCCGTTGCGGCAAACTATGGGCGCTAAACAACACCGTCACTTGATCGCGCACGTCGGCAGGAAATTGGGCTAAGGCCTCGCTGATGCGGTTAGCAATCAAATTGCGAAATTTTGGTTGCTCCTGCCAGCTATTAATCATGGTTAATTCGATGTTGGTGGTAAATTCTTCGTTGGCGCGATCAACTTGTTTTTGATAGCCGCCAATGCTGATTTTGGAATAATGCGGCGCGAGCGCAAGCCCAATCACCTTGCTAATGCCATCAGCATGAATTTGCTTGACCACATCGGGAATTAATGGATGCCAATATTTCATTCCAAAATAGACCTGATATTGATCGGGAAATTCGGCATCAAGCTGCGCTTGCAACTGCTCAGTTACCGATTTGGTTAATGTAGTCAGTGGGGTATGACCACCAACTGCTCGATAGCGAGCTGAGAGATTTTCGACCTGCTCAGGCGTTGGCATGCGACCACCACGCACATTGATGTAGTATTGCTCAACTTCATCGATGCGATTGGGCGTGCCATAGGCCATCAGCAAGACTGCTGTTTTGGCTGACATATTTTCCTCTTATCTGTTAATGATCCACGCAGCGCACGAAGATCAAGAGGTCAGGGGCTAGGGGTCAGGATTTAAATCATCATGATCCTGAGGCCTCAAACCTGAATCCTAAACCCTCGTGCTCTCTGGGCCTCTGTGTTAAAACTGACCCCTAGCCCCTGACCCCTAACCCTAGTGCTCGTGAATAAACGCCACCAAGCGTTCGAGATTGGCAACCGGAGTTTGTGGATGAATGCCATGGCCAAGATTGAAAATATGGCCTGGGCGACGATTGACGCGGCGCAAAATATCGGCAGCTTGTTCGCGTACATATTCCCATGGCCCCAGCAAAACCGCTGGATCAAGATTGCCTTGGATGGCTTTGTCATCGCCAATTAATTCCCAAGCCTCGTCGATTGGAATCCGCCAATCGGCTCCGAGCACCGAGCCACCATCGTTGCGCATTAAGGGCAAAAGGTTGGTGGTGTTGGTGCCAAAGTGAATTAATGGAATATTAGTTTCTTCGCGCAGGGTTTTCAAAATGCGAGCGGTGTAGGGTTGTACAAAGGTTGCATAATCGTGGGGGCTTAAACAGCCAACCCAGCTATCGAATAGTTGTAACGCATCAACGCCAGCCGCAATTTTTACCCGCAAATAACTGATCGTCAAGTCGGCCAAGCGCTCCATCAAGGCATTCCACACATTGGGGCTGCCATACATCAGCGCTTTAGTATTCAGAAAATTCTTTGAGCCTTTGCCTTCGACCAAGTAGGCCGCTAAGGTAAATGGTGCGCCAGCAAAGCCAATTAAGGGGATTTGGCCCAACTCAACTTTGAGCAAATGAATCGATTTGCTAATGTAAGGCACATCAACTTCTGGCTCAATTGGTCGAATACGGCTGACATCGGCCATCGTGCGAATGGGGTTGGCAACCACAGGGCCAATGCTTTCAACCAAATCAACGCCCACGCCAGTCGCAATCAGCGGAGTCATAATATCGGCAAACATAATCGCTGCATCAACGCCCAAGCGGCGCACTGGCTGCAAGGTTACTTCAGCACACAATTCGGGCTGATAGCAAATATCCATAAAGCCATATTGCTCGCGGATGGCACGGTATTCGGGCAGCGCACGGCCAGCCTGACGCATAAACCAAACTGGGGTGGTATCCACAGTTTCGCGCCGACAGGCTCGCAAAAATCGATCTTGCATAATAATTGATATGTCCTTGTATGGTTTGCTGAATCCGTTCGATCAAGAAATCAAGCCAGAATCTCGGTTACTACAGCTATTCTGGCTCGATTGGCCGCCTAAATCATGGTTAAGGCTTCGCGAATTGGCCGATTGACCCCAGTGATGATTGGCGTATCGTTGAGGGTGTAGCGGCGTGCTTCAGTTGAGCGCAACGCAATCACCAATTCTTCAAAGCGTGGCAAGCTATCGGTTTCATAAGCCACAATAAATTCATGATCATCGATGCCAGTGGTGTAGAGCAAGACTTGGCGCACATCAGCATACTCGTGGCCGACGCGAATGTGCTCGTTCATCATGCCTTGGCGAGCATCGCGGCTCATCAAATACCATTCTTTGGTTTTGGTAAAGGGATAAACAATTAAATACGGTTCGCGATCTTCGAGGTCGATCGCTTGTTCTTGGGTAGTGGGGCGTTTGGTGTAGTTGGAAGGCCGAGTAAAGCCAAAGTAGAGGTTGGTTTGCTCAAAATACGCGCCGATGCCAGTTTGCAACAAGCGACTGGTCATTTCTTGCATGGCGATTGGCGACGTGCCCTTGCGCCACAGCAACAAATCGGAGTTGAGCTTAAAGCCAATTGTGCTATAGGCATAGGTCACAATCGAAGGATAAGCCTCTTCGACCACTTGGGCGAATTGTTCGCGCAAATCTTCGCGGGCTGCGGCGGGCAAGCGTCGCCATTCTGGGGCAGCCTTGAAGGTGGTGTATTGAACAAACAATTGGCCTTCGGTGGAATTTGGCAATTTAACGTCTTCCATGGAAGCTTAATTCCTTTATAACAGTGATGGATTGCCCATCAAATCTGAATTAGATTGCCTCAAAATCGAGGCGGAATAATTGCTGGGCGGCGTGGGCCAACTGTGGGCTGGCCGCAGTATCTTTAATCGCCCGCATTGGTTGATGTAATAATTTATTGATAATCGCGCTGGTCAAGGCCGAAACTGCTTGTTGCTGCTGCTCAGAAAGATCCAAACGGGCGAGCGTGCGTTCAAGCTCGGCTAAACGAATTGCCTCGGCATGCGCACGTAAGGCCCGAATCGTTGGCAGCACGGCTTGGGTCAACCACCATTCCTGCCATTTAATCAACTCGCGTTCAACGATGGCCTCGGCTCCAGCGACTTCGGCAGCTTTGCTAGCGCGGTTGCGTTCGCAAATCGCCTGCATATCATCGACATCGTAGAGCCAAACCTCAGGCAACGCCCCAACATGGCGATCAATATCGCGCGGCACGGCCAAATCGAGCAGTACCCATTGGCGTTGGCGTTGAGTTTGCAACGCTTGCGCTTGCTCAAAATCAAGCATCAATTCAGGCGATGACGTACAGCTAATTACCACATCGCTGGCCTGCAACACCGTCGTAAGTTCGCTGATTGGCTTGGCTACAACCTTATGATGTTCAGCCAAACGTACTGCTCGTTCAAAGGTGCGGCTTAGCAGGGTGATATTGCTGGTATATTCCAAATAATGTTTGAGTGCCAACTCGCCAGTACGTCCGGCCCCGATAATCACCACCGAACGATCAGTGAGATCGAGGTGTTGACGGGCGAGGCTAAGGCCAACCGAAACGACTGATAATTGAGCATGAGCCAATTGAGTTTCGGTGCGTACTAACTTACCAGTAGTCAAGGCAGCCTGAATCAAACGATGCATGGTTGTGCCCAGCAACTCGGTTTGTTGAGCGGCGTTATAGGCGGTTTTAATTTGGCTCAAAATTTGAGCCTCGCCCAGTGCCATCGAATCTAGGCCCGAAGCCACCCGAAACAAATGGCGCACAGCATCCTCATCGAGATAGGTGTAGACATGCGGCATGAGTTCATCGAGATCGATTGAGCGATGCTGAGCCAAAAATTGGCGTAACGAACGCCCGCCATCGGCTTCTTCCAGCAAGGCATACAACTCCACCCGATTGCAGGTTGAGAGGATGAACCCTTCAACGGCGATCTGGCGTAGGCTGCTCAGGGCTTGAGCTAAATCGGCCTCGGCAAAGGCGATGCGCTCACGAATTGAAATTGGGGCCGTGCGTTGATGTGCCCCCACAACCACCAGTTGCACAATAAACTCCCAGTAAAAAGCAAATAGCAATCATCATCGAGCGCAACCAACAAAAATCCCCAAAGCATGATCGATGCGAATTTGCTTTTGCACTTACGAGCCTGCTTGTTCAAAACCTTCGATTGTTCCGAGCAGCGTTGCATCCATAAACAAATCGAGGCGTGTCCGCAGTTCTACGACGGTTGCCACATCGATTGGACGGACCGATTGTGGCTTGGCCAACTGGGCAAACGCCCGCCGAAAAAACAAAAAGGCCTCAACTGTATCGTGCATCGAGACTCCCATTTCGCGAGCTTCGCGCCCATAGGTAGCCCCAACAGCCTTGGCCTCGGCCAAGATTCGCTCATCAAGATCGTTGCTATTGACATATTGCATCAACATGCCAAACAAACGCTGGCCTAAGCCGCGCATGCGCTCGGTGGTTGGGTTGGTATCAAACCGAGCGTGCCAACCTTGGCCCATCAACTCGCGAGTATCAAGATGCCAATGGCGGGTTTGGCCTAATTCGGGCACTGGGGTATGATCGGGCTGTTGCTGATTGACCATGCGCTCAACCGCCGCCCGCTGAAAACGGCGATGGCCGCCAAGCGTGCGTTTGGTTGGAACTAAACCAGCGTCGCCCCAACGCCGCACCGTCGAGGGTGCTGCACCAAGTAAATCGCTGGCCTCACTCAACGAAAGCCATTCTGGGTCGATGTCGATACTTAATTCTGTCATGAATCTATAAATTCTACCAAATCTACCACTAGAAATCTATCACTGGTATTGTATCTAAAAGCTGCTAGAGTGTCTAGTTGACAAAACACACAATTAACGACACGTCACAATTGCTAACAACTGTTGTAACGTTTGCTATAGCCCAACGTACCGCCCTAAAGTACTAGCAGCGCTTATAAATTTGGCATATTGTCGATTTGGCGTGGCTGCTGGTATAATGCCAGCTTGTAGAGGAGAGCTTGCTCTCCCCAAATATTTAACTGAATGAGTGAGGCAACGTATGCAACGAACCGTTCGCATGGGCTTGCTATTGTTGTTGGCTTTTGGATTAATGCCCTTGATTCAACGCCCAGCGCAGGCAGCAACCCTCGATGATCAGATTATTGCCGATGAAATTCTGGTAACGTTTAATGATGGCTATCGTGTCAGTGCGAATGGGGCATTCTTTGAAGGTTCTAAGGCATTGAAAAATGGGCTAGGCATTGGGCCATTGGTCTCAACTCAAATGCTTGATGGCGCTGGTCAAGTGGCAATGCTGAAACTCCCCGCAGGCGCAAATGGCGATGCCAAAATTGCCCAATTGCTCAAAAATCCAGCAGTGCGCTACGCCGAATACAACGCTGTGCGTGAGATTTTGGTCGATCCCAATGATGAATATTACTCAGAACAATGGGGTTTGCCCAAAATTGGCGCTAATGCTGCTTGGGATATAACCCAAGGTAACGGCTTGGTGATTGCAATTATCGATACTGGTGTTTCACCAACCCACCCTGATTTAGCTGGTCATGTGTTGCCTGGCTATAACGCCCTGCAAAATAACAGCAATAGCCAAGATGATCAAGGTCACGGCACGGCCATGGCCGGGATTGCCGCCGCCCTAACCAATAATGGTCAAGGTGTCGCTGGGGTTTGCTGGAATTGTCAGATCTTGCCAGTCAAAGTGCTGAACAGCCGTGGTCAAGGCACATCGGCAGATATTGTTGAAGGCATGTATTGGGCTGCTGATAATGGCGCACGCATCATTAGTATGAGTTTGGGTGGCCCACGTGGCACGCAAGCCGAACAAGATGCAGTCAATTACATTTATAGCAAAAATATTCCACTGTTTGCCTCATCTGGCAATTCAGGCGATGAAGGCAACCCTCGGATGTATCCAGCCGCCTTTGATCATGTGATTGCGGTTGGAGCCACGTCAATCGACGATCGGATTGCAAGCTTCTCATCATATGGCGATTATGTTGATATTGCTGCTCCAGGCGTAGATATTGTGACGACTGGTTGGGATCGTGGTGATGGCTATGAAATTGGTAGCGGCACATCGCCAGCCTGTCCGTTTGTGGCTGCCACGGCGGCCTTGGCGTTGAGCGTTTGGCCTGAACTTTCAGTCGATCAAATTGAAAAGTTGATTACTGGTAGTGCTGTTGATATTATGACTCCCGGCAAGGATGTCTATAGTGGTTTTGGCCGACTGGATACCTACAAGACAGTCCAAAATGCTGTTTTGCGGACGATTCCTGGCGAACCCCAACCGCAACCACCAGCACCACCAGCACCGCAACCACCAACTCCACAACCACAACCAGGTAACCCTGCGTTTGTGCCTGTGGGAGCGCCACCATTGCCAGCACCGGTCGGTGAAGTCTACTTCCCCGAAACTGGCCATAACTTGCGTGGCGAGTTCAAAAACTACTGGGATCGTAACGGCGGCTTGGCGGTTTTTGGCTTCCCAATTAGCGAAGAATTTACCGAACAAACTCCTGAAGGTTCATTTACAGTCCAATACTTCGAACGCCAACGCTTTGAGTTTCACCCTGAAAAAGCTGCACCTTATAATGTGTTACTTGGTCGCTTAGGTGATGCAGTGCTGCGGGATCGCGGCGACGATTGGGCCAACTTCCCCAAAACTGGACCCGCAGACGGTTGTCTGTATTTTGAGCAAACCCAGCACAAAATTTGTGGCGAGTTCCGCAAATATTGGGAAAACAATGGGCTAAATGATCCTGCCTTGAGCAAATATGATCGTAGCCTACAATTGTTTGGTTTGCCCTTATCTGAGCCAACCACCGAAACCAATCGTGATGGGGCAACCGTCACGACCCAATGGTTTGAACGTGGACGCTTTGAATATCACGAAGGTCAGGGCGTGCTGTTAGGATTGCTGGCCAAAGAATATGCCAACAATCGCAATTGGCGCTAAACTAGTTTAGAATGGCTGAAGCCAGCTTGGCTCTTGGGCTGGCTTCAGTATCACATAGATGGGGAAACGCCGCTCGATTCGGTTGCGAGAGAACAACCAGCGTGGTACACAAGTTGATGAAGAGACGCGTTGATAGGTTTTAGGCTGCTGAGAGCAGCATCTTTGGAGGACATTGTGGTTTTACGTCGGATTTTAGGGATCGTTACTACGGTCATCGCTGTAGTCAGTTTAGCTGTCCAACCTCGTTCAACTGCCGCCGCCGAACCAATCAAACTTGACACCCAATGCTTTGATGTACCTGGAATCACCAATTGTTTAGATGATACATTTTTGACCTATTGGCGCTCCAATGGTGGTTTGCCTGTTTTTGGCTACCCCATCACTGCGGCTGCCAATGAAGTTAACCCCGATACCCAGCAAAACTACTTGACCCAATGGCTTGAACGCAATCGTTTTGAGCTGCACCCCGAAAATGCAGGCACGCCTTACGAAGTCTTGTTGGGCTTGTTGGGTAAAGAACGCCTAAGCCAACTTGGCCGCGAGATCGAGCCACGCGAAGCTGGCCCAGTTGATGGCTGTTTGTGGTTTGAACAAACTGGACACAACGTCTGTGATCAAGCAGGCAATTTGGGGTTCAAGAGCTATTGGCAATCGCATGGCTTGAAAATTGATGGTTTGGACAACTATGCTCGTTCATTACAATTGTTTGGATTGCCTTTAACCAGCGCTAAGAGCGAAACCAACGCGAACGGCGATACGGTTGTTACCCAATGGTTTGAACGTGCTCGGCTCGAATGGCATCCTAGCAACCCCGATGAATTTAAGGTGCTTTTGGGCTTGTTGGGCAAAGAAATTATCGATGGCCGTAGCCAACCAACGCCACCAACGCCACCAACTGACCCTTGTGCTGCAACCCCAAATTCAGTTTCAGCCCGAATCAACCCAGCTAAATGTGGCCCAGCCGGCACGACCTTTACCTTCGATCTGTATGGATTCCAAGCTAATGAAGAAGTTGGCTTTTGGATCTCCGATCCCAATGGCATCAATATTGGGACGGCTGACACCTTAAATATTGGCCCAAGTGGCGAATTGATCGGCGTTCCATTCCGCACGACTGGTTTCTACCCTGGCACATGGCAATTTACCATGCAAGGCTCAACCAGCGGCCATACGGCAATCATCTATTTTACGATTATCCAATAGGTTTACTAACGAACTCAATTGGTTGATTACCACAACCCAGCGTGTGCCAATACGCTGGGTTTTTGTTATGATTAGGCTATCCCATTATTTTGATGCTGTTTGCAGCATGTTTGGAGGAAATTGTGAGTGTGATCCGTCGAATGCTTGGTTTGGCGACTGCAACCCTTGCAGTGGCCGCCTTGGTTGTTCAGCCACGCCCAACCGCCGCCGCTGAGCCAATCATCTTAGAAACCCAATGTTTTGATGTGCCTGGAATTGTCGAATGTTTGGACGACGATTTCTTGAGCTATTGGCGCAATAACGGGGGCTTGCCAGTGTTCGGCTATCCGATTACTGAAGCTGCTGACCAATATAACGTTGATAGCGATGGTTTTTATTGGACCCAATGGCTCGAACGCAATCGTTTTGAATTGCACCCCGAAAATGCTGGCACGCCCTACGAAGTGTTATTGGGCTTATTGGGCAAAGAACGCCTAAGCCAACTTGGTCGCGAGATCGAGCCACGCGAAGCTGGCCCAGTTGAAGGGTGTTTATGGTTTGAACAAACTGGCCATAATGTTTGTAATCAAGCAGGCAATTTGGGTTTCAAGAGCTATTGGCAATCGCATGGTTTGAAAATTGAGGGCTTAGATACCTATGCCCGTTCATTGCAATTATTTGGTTTGCCCTTAACCAGTGCCCAAACTGAAACCAATGCCAATGGCGATACCGTGGTTACCCAATGGTTTGAACGTGCCCGCCTCGAATGGCATCCAAACAATCCTGATGAATTTAAGGTGCTTTTGGGCTTGCTCGGCAAAGAAATTCTGGATGATGTCAGCGAACCACTGCCACCAGCCGAACAATGTGCCCAAACTCCCGATCCAGTGTCGGCGAATATTCGGCCCACCAAATGCCCCCAAGTTGGCACGGTTGTTTTCTTCGATTTCTATGGCTTCCAGCCAAACGAAGAAGTTATTTTGTGGGTCGTTGATCCTGCGGGCGAAGTTTATAAATTCGATGACGGCGATAGAATTGGAGCCAGTGGCTCGATTGAGAACGCTGAATGGCCAACGGCTGGTTCAGAAACGGGCTTGTGGCTGATCTCGCTGGAAGGCAAGAGCAGCAAGCACATTGCTGATGTGTATTTTACTGTAATGCCCTAACTCAACTGTTTCTATCATGGCCCCACAGCTTCCTAAATGCTGTGGGGCTTTTTGTGGTTTAGGGGTAGTACCAAGGTAGTCTAGCGCTAGAGGCATATTCCTGTTAGGCTATCGGCCATTGGTGTATGGCAATTGTTGGTTTGCTCAAGCATTGCTCTCCACATCGCTCCTACTTGAGTACTATTAATGGCTTGTTAATCGGTTAACCATCCTACGGCTTGAGATCTGCGTAGAAACTGGCAGCGGTAGCTAAATCGACAGCGGAATGAGAGGTTTTGGCAGCTTTTTCGCTAGGTTTGGCATGCGTCACATGCTACACTTCAGCCGTCTACAACATGCCGATCCATTTTTGGCGACAGAGGAGCTTCGTTCTTATGAAAGCAAAAAATAGCCGTTTACAAGGATTCTACCAACTTTCGCCGCTCGATCGTTTGCAAGCCGTGGGGGCTTTCGATGGCTTGAATAACGATGATTTGCGAGCGTTACATGGCGCTGGCAGTTTAACCATCGAACGCGCCGATAAAATGATTGAAAATGTAGTTGGAACCTATAGCTTACCCTTAGGGATTGCCACCAACTTTCAAATTAATGGCAAAGATACTTTGATTCCGATGGTTGTTGAAGAACCATCAATCGTGGCTGGGGCTTCGTTTGCCGCGAAATTGGCTCGCGAAGGTGGCGGTTTTACCACCAGTAGCACCGAATCGTTGATGATTGGTCAAATTCAACTCGTTCATATTGCCGATCACGCCGCTGCTAGCGAGATTATTCTGCGCAATAAAGCTGATTTGTTGGCAATTGCCAATCGCCAAAGCACCTCGTTGGTGGCCTTGGGCGGCGGTGCCAAAGATGTTGAAGTGCATTCGTTCCCTGCTAGCCCGATGGGGCCGATGTTGGTGGTGCACTTAATCGTTGATTGTTTGGATGCGATGGGTGCCAACGCGATCAACGCTATGGCTGAGGCAGTGGCCCCACGACTTGAAGCATTAACTGGTGGTCGTGCCTACTTGCGGATTCTCTCGAACTTGAGCGATCGGCGTTTGGCGACGGCCCGTTGTGTTATTCCAGCCCGCGCTTTAGATCGATCAGATTTGCGGGGTGAGGATGTGATCGAGGGGATTTTATGGGCCTATGCCTTTGCTGCCGTTGATCCCTATCGCGCGGCCACCCACAATAAAGGTATTTTGAACGGGATCGATCCGGTGTTGCTGGCAACAGGTCAAGATTGGCGGGCAATTGAATCGGGGGCGCATGCCTACGCTGCTCGTGATGGCCGCTATACCTCGTTGACCACTTGGGAACAGGATGCTGAAGGCAATTTGGTTGGCACATTGACCATGCCATTAGCAGTTGGAATTGTGGGTGGCGCAGTTAAGGTGCATCCAACGGCGGCGGCGGCTTTGAAGTTGTTGAATGTTAGTTCAGCCCGCGAATTGGCTGAAGTCTGTGTCTGTGCTGGTTTGGCCTCAAACTTAGCGGCGATGCGAGCTTTGGCAACCGAAGGCATTCAACGTGGCCATATGAGCTTGCATGCACGCCAAATTGCCATGAGTGCGGGTGCAGCACCCGCCTTGGTCGAAGAAGTTGCTGAGCGTTTGATTGCTGAACGTTGCATCAAGCCAGCTCGTGCTGCCGAAATTGTGCGCGAAATGCACGATATGTTTGCATTGCAACGGATTGAGGTTGGGGTTCCCTGCTAAATAAACCTGCTCCTTAAGCCAAAAGGCCAGCACCTCGTAGACAAGGTGCTGGCCAAATTGTTTAACCTTACAAGTGTTTTTAACCTTCAACCAGCGTAGTTTGGGCTTGGCGAAAGCGTCCAATTGCCCGATACTTGGCATAACGTTGTTCAAGCAATTGATCGATTGTTAGCTCGCTCAGGGCCGTAATTTGCTCACGCAGTGCGCTAGCAACTGCTTGCAAAATCACTGGTACATCCATATGCGCCCCACCCTCTGGCTCGGGAATAATGGTATCGGCAATGCCAAAACTGTGGAGATCTTGGGCCGTGATTTTCATGGCTTTGGCCGCTTCCGAGGCTTTGCTCGAATCGCGCCAGAGAATTGCGGCGCTGGCTTCGGGCGAGGCCACCGAATAAACAGCATGTTCAAGCATCAACAAACGGTCAGCAACCCCGATCGCCAAAGCACCCCCAGAGCCGCCTTCGCCGATCACGGTCGCAATAATTGGCACTGGCAAATCGGCCATGACCAATAAATTACGGGCGATGGCTTCGGCTTGACCACGTTCTTCGGCGGCCATGCTTGGGTGAGCGCCAGCAGTATCAATTAACGTCAAAATCGGCATGTTGAATTTTTTGGCATGCTCCATCACCCGCAGAGCCTTGCGATAGCCTTCGGGGTGCGGTGAGCCGAAATTACGGCGAACATTCTCTTTGGTGTCGCTGCCCTTTTGATGGCCGATGATCGCCACACTGCGGCCATCGATTTTGCTTATACCACAGACCAGCGCCTGATCATCGCCATGATGACGATCACCACGGAGTTCAAAAAAATCTTCACACAGCACCCGAATATAATCAAGGGTGCGTGGGCGTTGGGGATTACGGGCGATTTGCACCTTATCCCAAGGCAATAACTCAGTTAACGTTGTCACGTTTTGACCTCTGCGTGGGGCTTATTGGTGGCCCGCTACGACATGTTCGCGATGATCAGCCGATGATGTGGGGCGTTGATACAGGCGTAACAAACGCCCGATGGTTGCCCGCATGTCCGAGCGTGGCACAACTGCATCGATCATGCCATGTTCAAGGAAAAATTCTGCGGTTTGGAAGTTTGGTGGCAATTTTTGGCGAATCGTTTGCTCGATCACCCGTCGCCCTGCAAAGCCAATATTCGCGCCAGGCTCGGCCAAAATAATATCGGCAACCGAGGCATACGAGGCTGAAACCCCGCCATAGCAAGGGTCAACCAAGAGCGAAATATGCGGCTGGCGCACCCGAGCCAAACGGGTGAGTGCAACCGAAACTTTGGCCATTTGCATCAGGGCAAAAATGCCTTCGTGCATGCGAGCGCCGCCTGAAGCGTTGATCGTTAGCACAGGCACGCCACGATCGGCAGCTCGTTCGACAGCACGCGTCACTTTTTCGCCAAAGACGCTGCCCATCGAACCGCCCATAAATTCAAAGTTACAGGCTGCGATTTCAAATGGCAAGCCTTCGATGCTGGCGCTACCGCTCATCACAACATCGTTGGTGCCAGTGCGTTCGCTGGTGGCAGCTAATTTGGCTTCGTAGTTATCTTTGGGGCTAACAAAGCCCAAAATGTCGATCCCTTGCAGATCGGCATCATATTCGACGAATGAATCAGGATCAGCCAAGACTTCGATCCATTCGCGTGAGCTAATCCGTGAGTGATAGCTACATTTTGGACAGACTTTTAAGGCATCATTGAATTGTTTTTGATAGGTCAATTCGCCACAATTGGCGCATTTGGCCCAAACATTATCTGGTATTTGTTGCTCACGCCGCGAAGACGTGAAGGGTAACGGCGCACGCCGAAAAAAATCTTTCAAGTCGGAACCTCCACGGTCATTTTTGAGCCGTATTGGGATTATAGCATAGCACGCAGTGCGTCATAGACGGCTATTTTTGAACCATTTCAGCTTTTCCCATGGCGCTAAAAAGATCCCAACAGTTAGCCCTAATGGGCCTAATGGTAAATAAAGGCCCCATAGTACTCGAATAACCTGATGATTCCAGCCAACAATCTGCTTGACCAGCACGGGGTTTTGCGATTCAAAAAAACATGTTTCAGGACTATGACGGCCACCAGCGCTATAGCGACTGCCCTCAAAATGCTGGGCTTGGGCATAGACTTGGCAAATCCGCTCGAAATAATAATATTTCATCAAGAGTGCTGGCCCAATAAGTAGACTTAGGAATAGCCCAATAAACAAGCCCAACCGTACAATAACTGTGCGTTGCTGTCGATAGCGCATCGCTTTTCCTTTCTTGAAAGTTTAGCTAACAGACGGAGCATGATTTATGACGTTAAGCGTCCCTCACCCCGACCCCTCGCCCACTGCGGCGGGCGAGGGGCGTTCCACCCGTCATGATTGTATATTTCCCCCTCGCCTCGCTGGGCGGGAGAGGGGGCTAGGGGGTGAGGGCATGCAAATAGATGGTGCATCCCACCCAATCATTGTTCACAACCTACCCTGGAAATGTTAGGGGGTGAGGGCATATACATGATTGCTAGATCAATGCACTATTACAGACGGCGCATGGTTGGGCGATCTTACTTGGGCCAAAACTTTACTTAATTTAACATAACTGTTAACAATTCAATCGCAATTGATTAAACCAAGCAGCCTAGGCTAGCCCTGTGACCCATCATCACCAGAGGAGCCAACGCTATGACGCTTGCAACGATCAGCAGCACGACCCCACGTTTAACGGTTAAGTGTGCCACGACGAGCGCCGAAATTGAGCAAGCCCTGCGCTTGCGCTATCGCGTTTTTGTTGAAGAAGCCAATAACTCGCGACTTTGGAACGACCATGGGCTTGAATATGATGTGTTTGATCAATGGTGCGACCATCTCTTAGTCATCGACCAAAATTGTGATCAGGTGGTTGGCACCTATCGTTTGTTGCCTGGTGAGCGGGCCTTGGCGCATCAAGGTTTTTATTCGCAAACCGAATTTGATCTTTCAAAATTTAGCCATTTAGCCAATGCCTTGGAGCTTGGGCGCAGTTGTATCGCCGCCGATTATCGCGGCACTCGCGCCATTCAAATGCTTTGGGGCGGAATTGCCAACTACCTCGCTGAGCGCCCGCATAGCCATTTGATTGGCTGTGCCAGCATGAACCACGATGAATTGCCTGATGTGAGTGCCTTATATAGCATGCTGCGCCAGCATAACGTGATTACTGATCGCTATCATGTGCAGCCTTTAGCCAGCCATCGCCTGGCCGATTTGCGCTGTTTGCCGATGACCTGTAGCGAGCGCGAAATGGTGCGGCGCTTGCCACCATTAATTAAAGGCTATCGCTGGATGGGTGCAGAACTAGCGGGCGAGCCAGCTTATGATCCCTTATTCCATACCACCGATTTTTTTGTGGTATTTGAAACCAGCCAAATGACTAAGCGCTATCAACGTCATTTTGCCAGTTCGTATCAAGCGACAGCCTGAGGTGGTTATGTATCAATTGCTGGCGCATTTGACTGCCCACCCCCAACGTTTGGCACGAGTACGGCGTTTTGGTGGTTGGTTGCCACAACAACTGATTATTGCCTTGACATGGCCATTAGCCTTGGGTTTGTATTGGGGCGTGCCGCGTTTGCGTCGCCATTTGCAGCGCAACTTGGTGTATGTGCTGATCGATGGCGCGTGGCTGTGGCGCACGGGAATTTGTATGCGCTATCTGCAACATCTGCTGTTATTGCTGTATGAAGTGATGATCGGGATTGATCGCTTGGCGACTGAGCAGGTGGTGCTTGAAGGCACTGAGCATATTGAAGCTGCTTTAGCCCAAGGGCGCGGCGTGATTCTCTATACGCCACATCAAGGCAATTTCTTCTATAGCTATTGGCGTTTGGCCCAACACTACAATTGTTTGACGGTTGGTACGGCGGGCAGCCCTGAATTGCGGCCACTCTACGAGCATTTCAATCGATTGGGCTGTGCTGGTTTTGATTATGATGCAACCTCGCCACGTGAGTTAATTCGGGGTTTGCGCCAGCATCTCAAAGCTAATGGAGTAGTCTTTTTGCTGGGCGATTTTTGGCGACCGAATTTTCCTGAGGCCAGCTTTTTTGGCTTGCAATCGCGGACACCCCAAGGTGCGGCAACTTTTGCATTAGAAGATAATGTGCCGATTGTGCCGTGTTACAGTGTGCGTGAAGGGAAACGCCATCGCCTCATTTGCGAAGAGGCCATCCATTTGGGGCGAAGTTTTAGCCGTCAACAACGCCGCGAGGCCACCGACGAACTCAATGAGTGGATGGCCTCAGTGATTAGCGATAATCCTAGTCAATGGCTGTATTGGTTCAATTGCCAAGAGCGTTGGGAAGGTCACGACTTGCGTTTGCAAGAGCAAAGCGTCGGCCAAGTGCTGCATGCCTAGCGCAAAATATAGTAGGTCGCACGTTTTTGGCCGATCTTCAAAATCAAGCCCCGATCAACCAAATCTGAGAGATCGCGCCGAATCGTTTCGGGCGAAACATCGGGGCTGAGGTCTTGGAGATCGCGGTTGGTAATTCGGCGATTTTCAGTTAAAAACACCAAGGCTCCGATTTGGCGTTCGTTCAAGCCCAAGGCTTCCCATTTGGCAGTGTCAATGGTGGAATTACTGGCGACATTCATGCCTTTGTTGCGCAGGGTTACCAAAAATCCTGCGGCAGTTTCGCGGAATTCGGGTGGCGGCAAGCCCGCATCGGCCATTTGGCGCTGCATGCGGTCGATGCCATAGCCGAGCCGTTCGATCAAGCCCAAATCGGCCAGCACTTGCACCAACGTTTCGTTGCGGCTAAACCGCTCAGCAGCGATATTATCGATCGTGACGTGGCCTGGCAAGCGGCCTGGGCTATAGACTTCCAGCCGATCAACAAACATGGCAATGCGAATGCCCTCGCCACGCACGGTGTAATCGCGGTGGGCCACAGCATTAACCAAGGCTTCGCGCACAGCGGCTGGTGGATATTCGGTCCAATCTTCGCGTTCGAGGCCAACCATGCGTGAGCCACGCCGCATATGTTCGCCCAGCCAAAGCTCGGCCCGCCGCACTTGGTCGGGCAACGTTGTGCGAATATCGACCCGCTCAAATTCATCGCTCATCTCGTTGCCAGTGTAACGCACCAAAGTCAATTCACATTGGGGATAATCGCGCTCAGTGGTGATGCTGAATAGCAACATCCCTGCATTGGTTGGTTGATAGTTGGCTTGGGCATCGCGGGTGAGGCAACCGCGTCGATAGAGCCAACCTAAGGGGTCAACATCGGCGGGCGGACCAATCCGAGCCACATACGATTGAATTTTCATCTCGCTTAAATCGCCCATTGTGACATTTTCGGGCCGCACGCGCTCCCAGCCAACCTCACCACGCTCGATCAGCAATTGGCGCAAAGCATTGGGCGGAATTGGGGCATTGCTTGGGCCTTCACGGCGCAAATATTTGCCATGCAGACTGTAGACATTGGGCAAACCAGGCGGAACTTCGATTAACAAGACGGTTTGTTGATTGTTGGTGATTTGTTGGGGCAAGGGTAAGACGAGCGGCGGCGTGCAAGCTAGTGCTGCCTCTAAAGCCGCCTCTTCGGCTGCTTGAATATCTTGAACACCCTCGACTTTGGGCCTGACTCGCCCACTGATGCCAATGACCGCGCTCCCGCCGCCACCATTAGCAAAAGCCACTAAAGTTTCGGCCAAATCTTCAGGCCGAAACCGTTCACGGAAGCAGGCCAGCATTTCGCTTTCGCCATTTTCAAGTAACTGTTCAAGCATACACAACCCCAAACATTCAATAGGGCTGCAATTATAGCAGATTGATGATATTGCTTGATTTTGCGTCCGATCAATGTGAGGGCACTTACTCCTCAACCAACTTGCCAAGTTGGCGCAAATGCTGCTTGACGGCTTCGGTGATGGCTGGATCAGCCGCTAAAAACTGCGATTGTGGCGGGTACATAACTGCTGATTTTGGATGAAACGAATAGACCAACTTGCCTTGTAATTCTGGATTCTCCATCAGAACATAGTCATTTGATAAGGCCATCGCTGGATAGTCAAAGCGCCGAGGGCTGATTGCGGCCACGACCTTGCCTCCAAACAAGCGTTGCCCGTTATAGATTACGACAAACGAACCTCCACCATTCCACATATAACTTGGCGCATCACGATCAGTTTGACCCCATGGGTTCGTAAAGCTGATGGTTTGGGTTTGCCAATCATAACTGAGCAATAAATCTTCGGTTACGGTAAAAACACTTTGATCTAAAGGCACAGTCTGCAAAATTGTCCATGCAGTTTCGGCAGTGGGCCCAAGCCCTGGAACGGCATCTTGATCAAAGATATAGACGAAAAATCCTAAATCCTTCATGGAAGCTACCTCACTCGCTGGGGTTGGTACATTACTTACTGGCAATTGCTGATTACTACAGCTAAGCATAGTTATAGCAAAAATGAAGATAACAATGCTATGTATGATATATTTCATCACTCAAACCCTTAGCCTAAATTATGGCTGGCAATATCCAGCCTCAATACATTGTTGCAAATATTGATCAAGTGTGTCACGCGCACTGTTATCGATTTGTGCTCGTTGACTTTCATCATAGGGGAAATTTGGAGCATATATTGTATGGTCTGTAATTTCTGTTGTAGCATTTGGATCAGTCATAATCGCTTTCCACTGTTCAATCGTTAGCGGGCGATTTGATAAAGAGGGATCAATAACCATGGGGACATTTGTATCGCCTTGGCGAACATTAATAATCGGCGCAACATGATAACCCCAATTTACTGTACCATCATCAGTTGACGAAGGATACGTGACACCATCTAACGTAATTTGTTCATAAACAAATTCGGTTTTGGCTTCTAAATCCCCATAGATAAATACTTTATCGATATCATTAATATCAATTCCATAGCGTTCGGCAATTCGATAAGCCATGAAATGGGCACGAGCATAACACCCATCATCAGTAAACTGAAAGGGGATGTCGGGTTCATTAGCCATATCATCAAAAATTAAGGTGGCATCAGCATAACTGACCGAGCCATCTGGATTAACTTGCACACCATCGGCACGATCGTTCTGCCATGTTTCGACCGCTTGGAGAATAAAATCAATTAATTTTTGGAAGAATGGCGGCAGCAGCGGTTTGTCGCTTGGTGGCGTTGGGGTAGGCGTAGATTTCGATCGTACCTCGCCATCAACGACTTGGGCAAACATCGTACCATTGCCACCTACGGCCATCGCGCCAAAATCACCGTGAAACAGGGCGGCGGCTTCAGTCTCGGCATCGGCCATGATTTTCCGAATGGCCTTGGTAGTTTCAACACTGCCTTGCAACGAATGCAGCAAGCGCTGAAAGGCTGGATTAACCACATGCTCAAATTCTTGGAAACAGGTGTTGGCGGCACTGCCTTGCCATTGGCCGGCTTGTAACGCGGCCATGGTTTGGCAGACACTAGCTTGAATGGTTTGGCTCTGGTCATGCAGTTTTTGGAAACGTTGGATGATCGTATCGACTATGGCATAGTCGATCTGCACAATCGGTGCGGACATAGCGTCAGACCTCACAACGAGGAGGGGAACTCTGGCAAGCATGCAGAAAATAGGGGAGTATCGCCCTCAATTCAACTCAATCAGGCAGATTATATCAGGCCAGCTATCTAGTTACAACTACCGTTGGCGATTCAAGCATTGCAGATTCGGTACTTTCAGGGTATAACAATGCTTGGATGTTTGTAAAAATGGATGTTTGTTGGGAGGCAGAATTTGCTCCAAGAATTACAGGCTATTGCAACCGAGTTAACTCAAAAATGGCAAACCGCAGCCCAATTCAATCCCGAAGATCAATTGAAGTCAAGTGTTGAAAAAATTATTAAGGAGATCTGCCAAACGCTACTCGGCAATTCACAAATTAATGTGGTGACTGAGGTTCAAGAACGAGCGATTGCGGGACGGCCAGATATGGGCGTTTCGCAGGCTGGTTTGATTATTGGCCATATTGAGTTGAAAGCACCGGATAAAAAGGCTGACCCGCGCAAATTTGCAGCTAAAAGTGCCGATGCCAAACAATGGCAGAAATTTCAGCAATTGCCAAATCTAATCTATACCAATGGCAACGATTGGCTATTGTTTCGTTCTGGGGTTCTTGTTGAAAATCGCCGAGTACGTTTCATTGGTGATGTTACGAGCGATGGTGCAAGTGCGATCAACAAGGCTAATCTTGATGATTTGACCGAGCTTATTCGTGATTTTATGTTGTGGAAACCTACTGTACCGCGCAATCCTAAAGAACTGGCCCAACTATTAGCACCGCTGTGTCGTTTGTTACGTAGCGATGTGTTGGAAGCCCTACCAGACCCTAAATCGCCCTTGAGCATCTTAGAAAAGACTTGGCGTAATTATTTATTTGCCGATGCCAGCAGTTTCGAATTTGCCGATGCCTATGCTCAAACCATGGTCTATGCCTTGTTATTAGCGCGTCAAAATGGTTTAGCTTCAATCACCATCAATCAAGCGGTTAGCAATTTGCGTGCAGGCCATCGCTTACTCTCCGATACCTTAAACCTATTGGGCGATTTGGATGCCCGTGAGGTGATTGCCACCTCAATCGATGTGATTGAACGAATTATTCAGGCGGTTGACCCAGCGATTTTTGCTAGTGGCGGCGATCCATGGCTCTATTTTTATGAAGATTTTTTGACTGCCTACGATAAGGATTTGCGCAAACAACGCGGGGTTTACTACACCCCGATTGAGATTATTCAGGCCCAAGTTGGCTTGGTGAATCAGTTGTTGGCTCAGCATTTCAATGCGCCCTATGGCATGGTTGATCCCAAGGTGGTCACGCTCGATCCGGCAACTGGCACGGGAACCTATCTCTTAACTGCCTTACAAGAAAGTCTCAAACTGGTTGAACAGGAGCGTGGCAAGGGCTTGCGAGCTCAATATGCTGGCTTTGCTGCCCAAAATATGCATGCCTTTGAATTATTGGTTGGGCCATATGCTGTCGCCCACTTGCGCTTTTCGCAGGCGATTGCCGCCGAACAAGCCCAATTGCCCGCTGATGGGGTGCATGTCTATTTGGCCAATACCCTCGATTCACCCACTAGTTCTCCACCACAACAAATAACCTTGGCGTTGCGCAGCCTAAGTGAGGAGCAAAAACGTGCGTCCAAGGTCAAGCAATCAACCGAAGTGTTGGTGTGTATTGGCAATCCACCTTACAATCGTCAAATCATTGATGAAGAGCAACAAGATAAGGTTGAACGTAAAGGTGGTTGGGTGCGCTTTGGCAATGAGCACGAAACGCCAATCTTTAATAGGTTTACTCAGCCAGTTATTGATGCAGGTGAGGGAGTCCATCTTAAAAATATCTACAACGATTATGTGTATTTTTGGCGTTGGGCATTGTGGAAGGTTTTTGAACAACCTCAATCGCAACAAGGTGGGGTAATTAGCTTTATCACGGCTTCATCATATTTACGTGGCCCAGGTTTTGTCGGAATGCGCCAACAGATGCGCCAAATCTTCGATGAGTTGTGGCTGATCGACCTTGAAGGTGATAATTTGGGCACGCGCAAAACTGAAAATGTCTTTGTAATTGAAACTCCCGTGGTGATTGCGGTCGGCGTGCGTTATGCAGCACCTCAGCCAAATCAGCCCGCAACCGTCCACTATTGCCGTATCGAGGGCACAACCGAAGAGAAATTAGCCCAAATTGCCAAGGTCAAGCACTTGAATGACCTTGCATGGGAAACCTGTAGCAGCGCGTGGTTTGATCCATTTATTCCTGCGGCAAACGGAGCTTATGCAACGTGGCCAAGATTAACCGATCTGTTTCCATGGCAGATTAGTGGCATGCAATATAAACGTAAATGGCCGATTGCAGCAAATCAAGCAACCATACAGCGCCGTTGGGAACATTTCATCAAAGCAGCAAATAAAGCCGAACTATTTAACGAAACGCGCGATCGTAAGGTTGATAAACTCTATGGCGGATTAACCGATAAAACAACTCGCTTGCCAGCTCTCAGATGGTTAACTGATCCTAAAACACCTATTACAATTCAACAAATTGGCTATCGTAGTTTTGATCGTCAGTGGGCAATTGTCGATAATCGGGTTGGTGATTTTTTACGCCCCGATTTGCATAGCGCTGATAGCGAAAATCAAATCTATCTCACTAGTTTGCTTACAAAAGTTCTTGGATCTGGAGCCTCGGCAGTTATAAGTCATCTACTTCCTGATATGGATTATTTCTGTAATCGCGGCGGCAAAGATGTTATTCCATTATGGCGTGATGCGGCGGCGAGCCAAGCTAATCTGCCAGCAGGTTTATTAGAACAACTTGCCACTGAATTAGGCTTTAACCTGACGGCGCTTGATCTCATGGCCTATTGCTATGTGCTATTGGCTAGCCCCGCATATGTTGCCCGTTTTGAAAGCGAGCTACGCACGCCGGGGCCGCGCATTCCACTCACCAGCGATGGCGAACTATTTCGCACAGCGGTACATTTGGGTAAACGCCTGATTTGGTTGCATAGCTATGGCCAACGCTGTATGCCGAGCGAACAACCCAAGGGCGTGCTGCCAGCGGGGCGGGTGCGTTGCGAGGTTGGCACAAGCCAAAGCGAATATCCCAGCGATTATCATTACGATGCCCA
The DNA here is from genome assembly GCF_039545135.1 of Herpetosiphon gulosus. Taxonomy (NCBI): domain Bacteria; kingdom Bacillati; phylum Chloroflexota; class Chloroflexia; order Herpetosiphonales; family Herpetosiphonaceae; genus Herpetosiphon; species Herpetosiphon gulosus. The sequence goes on from NZ_BAABRU010000001.1 coordinate 339,231, forward strand.
ACAGCAACAATTGAGCATCGGCGTAAGTGGCCTGTTTAGCCATGTTCGGCCCGAAGTGTTTAATTTTAGCGTTTCGGGCTTGAAAGTCGTGCAATCGTGGTTGGGCTATCGCATGGCCGAACCTTCCGGACGTAGCTCATCACCACTTGATCAAATCTTGCCTGAACGTTGGGAATTTGATGATGAACTACTTGAACTATTGTGGTTGCTTGATCACACGATTGATCTGCAACCTCAATTGGCTGAATTACTTGAGCATGTGCTGAACTCGCCGCTGCTACTTGCCGCCGATCTACCTGAACCCAGTGAGTTAGAACGCGCTGCACCCAAACCGCTCAAAGAAACCCAGGCCAAAATGGCGCTCCAATAAGTTAACATTCCCTCACCCCAACCCCTCGCCTCGCGTGCGGAAGCGGGGGTATGGGAGGGTACTAATAACCTTCAGGCTGGCGATAGGTCTCTAAATTGGAAAATTTCGTTGTCGAGCGAAAAAAGCGCAAGGGCACGATCCCCGTTGGGCCGTTACGATGCTTGGCTAGGTGAATTTCGGCGATGCCTTTTTTGTCAGTTTCGGGATCATACAGCTCTTCACGATAAATAAACATCACAATATCCGCATCTTGCTCAATGCTGTTATGCACAATGATGTTATTTGCCACAAAATTATGCAACGTATCTACGGTCAAATCATAAACTGGCTCAACGCCATCTGGCTCGATACTGATGATTGTTTCCCATTCAATCGCTGTTGGCTGGCTGGTGCTGCCCAATTCGTGGGCAATTGCTTGGGAGATAGCAATTTGACTGGTTTGATGCAATTGATCAAGCCGTTGCCAACCATCGATGGTTAAGAATTTATGGTTAGCCGTGGCGCGAATACTACGCCCTAGCTTGGTAAGGAGTTTGAAAACAGGCTTTGTACCAGTCGTAAAGGCATTGCTAACAGGCCGTGATTCTAGTTTCCAAGTTGCTTGATTCAGCGCTAGAACATTAAAGCCTGGTTGCCCAACTAATTGATCGATTCGGACATAATGACCTTGATCAGGCAAATAGATCTGGGTATCGCCTGTGAGACACCCCGATTCGCGCAAGTCGGAGAGCATGGGAACGTGGGTGGTGCGGCTTTCGACGGCCCGCGAAAGTTGCGAGAGTGCAATCACGGGTACATTAATTTCCCGCGCCAAAGCTTTGAGGCCACGGCTAATTTCACTAATTTCCTGCACGCGGTTGCCATCGCGCTTGCCGCCACCCTGCATCAACTGTAAATAATCGATGATAATCAGATCGATGCCTGCCTCGGCTTGCAAGCGCCGACATTTGGAGCGCACATCCATAATGCTAGCGCCAGGCGAATCATCGATATAAATTGACATAGTGGAGAGCTTGCCAAGCGCCTCGGTGAGTAATTGTAGATCACTATCACGAATTTGGCCGGTACGCAGCTTTTGCATATCCACGCCTGTTTCGGTGGCCAAAATCCGCTGCATCAGCTGATCGCGGCTCATTTCAAGGCTAAAAATTGCCACGCAGGCCTCGGATTCCTTGGCGGCGTTGTAGGCAATATTCAAGGCCAAGCTGGTTTTGCCAGTGGCTGGCCGTGCCGCCAAAATCAACAAGTCGGAGCGTTGCAAGCCACCGGTTAACTTATCAAAATCGGTAAAGCCTGTTTTGAGGCCGACGACTTCGCCGCCGCGCTCCTGCATTTGGCTAATTTGCTCGAAGAAACTATCGACGACTGCGCCGATGTGAATAAAGCCATCGGCGGTGCGGCGCTGCGAAACTGCAAATAATTCTGATTCAGCCTGATCGAGGGCGGCCTCAAGCTCTTGGGTTTCGTCATAACCGAGGGCCGCGATCTTACCACCAGCGATGATCAAACGACGCAATAAAGCGGTGCGTTCGACGATACGGGCATAATATTCGACGTGCACCGAAGTTGGCACACTATTCGAAAGTTCAAGCAAATACTGAACTCCGCCGACGACCTCTAATTGATCTTTGCGGCGCAGCTCATCGGTAACGTTAACCAAATCGGGTGGCACACGGCGGTTGTAACAAGCCACTTGGGCGTTGAAAACCAAGCCATGCTTTTCAAGATAAAAATAGTCGCTAGCAAGCCAAGGTGCAACTGGAATAATTGCATCACGATCAAGCAAAATCGAACCAAGGGTGGCACGTTCGGCGTTAATATCGGCGGGTAACGACTTATCCATAGCGACCTCGGATGTGGAAAATGTTGGGATAACGGGTGGATACACAGTCGAAAAGCTGTGGAAACCAACGGCTAAAGCACTGATGCCGCGCTCATTGGCGCGGCATCAGCGGTTGGACCAAACGAATGAACTAGGCTTCGGTGCTCGCAACTTCGGCAGCTTCGGCTGCGGGCTGAACACTACCTTCACCATTTTCACCTTCGACCACCACATTGATGTGTGGTTCGAGACCAGCGAGCAACCGCACGCCGATTGAATACACACCAGTGCGCTTGATTGGCTCGTCGAGTTGGATTTTGCGGCGATCAACTTCTTGACCGATGGCTGCTTGCAATTTTTCAGCAATGTCTGAGCTCGTTACTGAACCATACAAGCGATCTTGTTCGCCCACTTTGGTGACGAACTTCAAGGTTACGCCATTGATGCTGTCGGCCAAACCGCGTAATTCTTCACGTTGTTTCGCTTCGAGTTTGCGTTGTTTGGCCAAGCGTTCTTCAGCTTGCTTGATCAAACCAGGTGTTGCAAACACAGCCAGCTTCTTTGGCAATAAATAATTGCGACCGTAGCCACCAGATACTTCTTTGATGTCGCCCGCAGTACCAAGGTGTTCGACATCTTGAATCAACAGAACCTTCACGGAATAGCTCCTTTAGTTTAGCGGTGCTGGTGCCCGCCACATCTGCGGGCTTGTATTTACAACCCTCATCAGGTGAGGGAGCATACCATGAGAATAGCCCCAAATTTGGGGCTGCGCGTTATCTTACCATAGATCATAATTTCTCGTCAAAGTCTTTTAGAAGGATGCAAGGATGAGGGATGAATTATGAAATGGAATTATAGACTATTTCATGAATGATTGGTTTTGTAGCCTTCATTCGTTTCATAATCATGGTTAATCGCGCATCGTTATTCTTTGGGTCTTTGGGTTAAATATCAATCACTCAGTAAAACCACAAACATCTTTACCCTTTAGCTCTTATCATTCATAATTTTCTTCATCCTTCATCCTTCATCCTTCATCCTTCATCCTTTCTCACTATTCCCTCGCCTAAACGTCTATGGTAAAATTAAGCTGCTTCCGCGTTTGCGCCCATCGCCAAAGGATTGTTTAGGAGTGCAGCTATGGCCCAAGACCCGCCTTCATCTGTCGATTTAGCTGCTCGGCTGGCTCAGCTTGAACGTGAAAATCGCATTTTACAGGCCATGCTCGATACTGTGCCTGATGCGATTGTGTTTAAAAATGCTGATCTCACGATTGAGTATGCCAATCGCGCTTTTCGCGAATGGTTTGGCTTGCCGCTCGAGCAGTTTCATGTAGCCGATGATCGTTCGGGCGATGATGCCTATGCCTCGGAATATCAAAGCCACGATCGCCAAGTCTTACGCAGTGGCCTTGGTAGCGAGTTTGAGGAGCGCTCGAATGCGCCCGATGGCTCATTGATTACCACCCGTAGCATTAAACAACCTGTGCGCGATGCCAACCAAGTAATTGGCTTGGTGGCAGTGTTGCGCGATGTAACTAGTGCGGCCCAAGCTTCACGCTCACTGACTGAAACTCAAGCCCGACTTTCGCGGATTATCTCGAATGTGCCAGGCATGGTTTTTCAGTTTGTGCTGCATCCCGATGGCACAAGCGAGTTTCCCTACGTGAGCGAAGGCATTCGCCAAGCCTTTGGGATTGAGCCAGAACGTCTAACCGCAGAGCGCGATGCACTCTACAATTGGGTGCATCCCGAAGATCAGCCCGAGTTTATCCGTTCGTTTGTCGAATCGGGGCAACTGCTGGAGCCTTGGCAATGGGAAGGCCGTGTGGTCTACGATGGGATTGTGCGCTGGGTGCGCGGAGCTTCGCGACCAACTCGCACCGAGGCTGGTGATATTTTGTGGGATGGCGTGTTGATGGATATTACCTTGCAACGCGAAAATGAAGCTGCTTTGCGCCGTCTGCAAAATCGTTTGCAACAGTTTCTCGATGCCACGCCTGTTGGGTTGTATGTGGTTGAGCCTGATGGCAAACCCTATTATGCCAATGCCAAAGCCCAAGAATTGCTTGGCCAACAAGTGATGCTACCAGTCAGCCAGCAAACTGAGACCTATCGCACCTATAAAATTGGCAGCGAAACGCTCTATCCTCGCGAAGAATTGCCAACCCAACGCGCCCTCAAGGGCGAAATGGTACACCTTGATGATCTCGAATTTCGCTATGCCGATAAGCCTGCAACCGCGATTGAAGTTTATGCCCGCCCGATTTACGACCCCAACGACCAAATTGAATATGCTATCGCGACCTTTTTCGATATTACCGAGCGTCGCCAAATTGCCCAAGAGCTATTCGATTGGCGACAACGCTTCGATCTGATCATGTCAACCGTCGAGTTGGTGATGTACGATTACGATGTGACCAACAATAAAATTGAATGGAGCGATTCGGTCACCAAGATTTTGGGCTATCCCAAGGCCGAATTTAGCTTGAGCCTTGATGCTTGGGCCGCTGGTTTACACCCCGATGATGCCCCTGAAGCCTTGCGCCAACTCGAAATTGCCCAAGAAAATTGCAGCACCTACGCGGTTGAATATCGCTTTTTACACCATTCTGGTCATTGGCTCTGGCTCTTAGATCGTGGTTTCTTTATTCCAAACAACGATGGTGTGGCAATCCGCATGCTCGGCTTGGTTCAAGATATTACTGAACGCAAACAAGCTGAAGTGATGCGCGAACAAATGCAGAGCCAAATTATCGAAGCGCAAGCTGCGGCCTTGCGCGAACTTTCCACTCCATTAATTCCAATCAACGACCGCACCGTGATTATGCCGCTGATTGGTTCGATTGATTCGGCACGAGCGACCCAAATTGTCGAATCGCTGCTGCAAGGTGTAAGCCAAATGAACGCTGGCGTGGTGATTCTCGACTTAACTGGGGTTCCAGTCGTCGATACTCAAGTTGCCAGTGCTTTGTTGCAAGCGGCGCGGGCTGTGCGTTTGCTAGGTGCTGAGGTGGTATTAACTGGCATTCGCCCAGAAATTGCCCAAACCCTGGTTAGCTTGGGTATTAGTTTGGGCGATGTTGTGACCTTGAGCAATTTACAAAGCGGGATTGAACGCGCCTTGAATCGGCGTTTATCCTAAGCAAGGGGGTTTGTATCAACCCTGAAACTGAAATCTGGGCAACTGAATTAGCGGCGGCGATCGCCCACACCATTCAAGCACATACCTTTCAAGCGCGAACACCGCAAAATCAAGTGCGTTTGTGGGATGGTCGCACGCCCTATGCCATGCACCCAATTTGGTGTGCCATGACCATCTTGGCCGAACCCTTGCTGCCCGAAACGATCCGTCGCGTAGGCTCGATTGTACTGCTATGGCACGATTTGCTTGAAGATACCAGCGCCGATTTGCTGGAGAACACGCCAGAACAAGTGCGCCAACTGGTACAAGAAATGACCTTCGATGATTTTGATCATGAAATGCGTGATCTATGGCAGCGCAGCGATTTAACCAAATTGTTTAAGCTCTACGACAAAACCTCGCAATTTTTCGATGCAATTTGGCTACGCGATGCCCGTTATGCCCAATTACTCCAACATACCCAGCAACTAACCAGTTTTGTGCGCGAAACCTATGGCGATTTGAATATCGTCAAAGTAGCCCAAGCGTTGGCTGTTCCCCGCGTTACAGCTTCACAATCAGGTTAATTATGGATGAACGCTGGCGCGAAGTTGTTGAATATGTAGCAACTATATCGCTCGTGGAGCCAAGCATTTGGCGAAATTGGCAGTTAACCCCGATTGCAGGTGGCGCGAACAATCGGGTCTATCGGGCGCAATCCACCTATGCCGATTATGCGATTAAGTGGACAATTCGCGACGAGCGTCGTCGGGCATGGCGTGAATATCAAGCGCTGCAAGCTTTAGCAGAACGTGATCATTCGCTAGCTCCACAGGCAGTTTGGCTCGATGAGGCCAATTTTGCTCAGCCAGTTGTAATACAAACTTGGCTCGATTTTCCAGCCTTGACTACTATTCCACAGGATTTGGCTCAATGGCAAGGCTTAATTGAACATTACTGGTCAATTCGCCAAATAACCCAAACCTCAACCACGCTTGAACTACCCAAAGCAACCCTCAATATGAGCAGTATGGCTGAGGGTAAGGCCTTGATTGAACAACATTGCGCCAAAATTCCAACTGATCAATTGCCGATTGCGCTTGAACAGCTATTGATTTGGCTAGAAACTTGGGTTGCACCTGAGTTACCCAGCCTGCCAATGAGCTTATGCCGAGTTGATAGCAATTGGCGCAATTTTTTGGCAACACCCAAGGGCTTTGTCTCAGTTGATTGGGAAAACGCAGGCTGGGGCGATCCAAGCTTTGATATTGTTGATCTGATGACCCATCCGGCCTATGCTGAGGTACCTGCTGAGCATTGGCCTTGGTTTGTGCAGGCCTATTGTGGCTTGGGCGACGACCCACTGGCTGCCCAGCGCATTGAGATCTATCGCACATTGATGCTAATTTGGTGGGTGGTGCGTTGGCAGCGTTATTTGTATGAAGTGCCGCGCGGCTTGGATGAACGCCTCGTACAACGCCCGCCAGCGTGGCTGATTACAGCTCAAACCAATTATCAACGCTATTTGAATTTAGCCCAACAGGCTATCAACCAATGGAGGTGATCGATGCAAAGCAAAGCTACGACTGTCGAGCAATATCTAGCTGAGTTGGCTCCTGAGCGCTACAGCGTGATCGAGCCAGTGCGCCAATTGATTTTGCAGCATTTGCCTGAGGGCTATGTTGAAACCTGCAATTGGGGCATGTTGAGCTATGAAATACCCTTGGAGCGCTTCCCCAATACCTACAATCGCCAACCGTTGAGCTATGTCGCGTTGGCCGCCCAGAAAAATTATAATTCGTTGTATTTAATGCCTGTTGCCTATGACGAACCCTATGCGGCTTGGTTGCAGCAGCAATTTAGCCAAGCAGGCAAAAAATTCGATATGGGCAAATCGTGTTTGCGCTTTCGTAAACTTGAAGATTTGTTGCCCGATGTGGTAGCTCAAGTCATTCAGCGCTATTCAGTTGACGACTATATCGGCTACTATCGGGCGATGCGGGGGTAAGTTGAGGCTAGGGGTCAGGGAATAGAAAGAAATATGAATTTGACGCAGAGGCGCAGAGCAACCATGGCTATCGGCTGTAGGGGTAATGGTTCATTCGGTTGGCAATAAATACATGGCATTCCCTCACCCCCGACCCCTCTCCCACGGCGGCGGGCGAGGGGAGTGCCACGCTTCATGATGCAATGGTTCCCCCTCTCCCGCCTGGCGGGAGAGGGGGCTAGGGGGTGAGGGAACGCTAGCGTGGCGGAGCTTGCATTTGCTCAAACCGATCAGCTTGGCCAGTTTCAGCGTCGCTCAAATCGAGCGCGATTGGGAAACCTGCACTGTACCCGTCGCTGGTTTTGCTTAAGCTAAGCAGCATTTGTTCGCCACCATTGGCGTAGTGCATATCGTTTTCGTTAGTGGTGTCGCGCTGGCTACCAGCTTTGTAAGGCGCATTTGCCAAAATTTCGTTGGTCAAGGCAGTATCGAAATAAAATTGCGAGGTAAATTCATAGGCTTCGTTGGTGCTGCTGGTGGTGCGAATTTTAACGTGAATATGCACGGTGCGCCCTTGATACCAGCCTGGGAAAATCGTGGTAAAGCTAGCATCGCCATTGGCATCGGTGATTTGGTAGCCGCGTAAAAACTTTAAGCCCTCGGTCTGAAAGCCGGCATCAGTTACCCCTGAATAAATCCCCTCAGCATCACATTGCCAAATATCGACCATGGCCCCCGCCAAGGCCGTACAAGCGTTGCTGCTAATTTGCGAAACATTGATATTGAGGGTTAGCGGCACACCCGCCCGTAGCGAATTATCCGATGGCTCGCTGCGAATATCCGAGCGATTGAGTTGCTCATCGACAAAATATGGCCCAACCGTCATCTCTGGCTTGACCACACACGAGGGCAAACTGGCAACGCTGGTTGCGGCAGTGGTCGCAGTTGGTACGGCGGTTGCGGCGCTTGCGCCAGTCGTGGCGGTGGCTGCTGGTGCGGTAGTCACAGTTGAGTTTTGGCTGCCACAGGCGGCTAACATCATACCTGCGCCAACTGCTGAAAAGAGCTTGAGCGCCTCGCGGCGGCTTAAAATTCGGCCTACTGGAATATCATCATTGTCCATCGTTGGTGCTCCTTCGTCGCTAAGAACATTCCGCTTTGCAAGAGCTATTCTCGTAGGCTGCAATGAAGGATCGATGAAGATTCAACGCTGAAAATGTTTAGATTCGCTCGCTCAATTGGCCGCCAAGCCAGCCTGCTAGCACGATTAGCCCAATCCCAAGTAGATGACGGCGCTTTTGGGATGCGGCGGGCAATGGCTTGCCTAACACTAAACGCCAATAAACCGTCACCAAACTAAGGCTAACCACCGCATGACTATTGATCCAAGTCAATTGTTGGCGAATTTGATCGAAGGCTAGGGCAGCGGCCAAAATACCTGTCATTACCGCTAGCAAGCTGCTCCACCAGCCGATTTTCAAGCACCAACGAGCGGTAATTGCCAGCTCGTGGTGCGGACGGCGCTCGTTCCACAGGGTCAAAATTGAGCTAACCAGCAAGAGTGCAATGGGAAAATGAACTGCTTGGGGATGCAAACTCATGCTTAGTTCTCCATATTATTGGCCAATTTGGCGCGGTTATTCAGCAAAAAGCCGATTGTTTCGCCCAACACCTGCGATTCAAATGGCTTGGGTAGTACTGCATCAAACACATGGCGGCGGGTATCAAGATCGGGCGCATTCCAAACCGTTAGCAACATGGCGACTAACAATGGATCGCGGGTTTTCAGTAGTTCGGTCAAATCCCAAGCATTGATGTCGGTCAGGCCACTATCGGCAATCAAGGCATCGAAATCGCGGGTATAGGCCAAATCGAGCGCCAATGTGCCGCTATCGGCGCAAACTACCGTATGCCCCAAACTTTCGAGCAAGCCCGCCAACGCCGATTGAACGCGCGTATCGCTCTCGACCACCAGAATTGTGCCACGTTGCAAGGCTTGTGCGCCGCCAACTTGCAAGGGGTCGTTGGAGCTTTCGGGTCGCGGAATTGGAAACACCAGCGAAATCGTGCTACCAGTGCCCAATTCGCTTTGCACTGCTACCCGCCCACCATGATGCTGCACCACAATCGCATGAGTCATCGAAAGCCCTAGCCCGGTGCCATGCTCGCCTTTGGTGCTGAAAAATGGCTCCCACATGCGAATTTGGGTTTCTTCATCCATGCCAATGCCTGTGTCGCTGACTTCCATAATTACATCGTCAGCAACTTGCTCGGTGCGGATCGTCAGAATGCCGCCCTTGGGCATAGCATCGGTCGCATTCAGCACAACGTTGGTGAGCACTTCGCGCAAGGCAAACGGTGAACCATAAATTAACGGAATTTGGCCTTTTTCGATGCGGGTTTGAATCATGGTGCTGGCAGGGCGGCTGCGCCAACGTGGGCGAATCAGCTTAATTACATCATTAATAATTGTATTCAAATCGACCATTTCATGATCTTCGGGCTGCTGAGCACGGGTAAATTGCTGAATCCGCTCGACCATATGCCGTCCATCACGGGCAGCCTGTTCGATCACCGCCAACCCTTCGCGTTGCTCTTCGGGCGCTTCGATTAGCAATAATTGAGTGTGGCCCAAAATTCCGGCAATCAAATTGTTGAAATCATGGGCGATGCCGCTCGATAATTCACCTAAAGCCCGCAAGCGCTCGGTTTGTAGCAATACATCTTGGGCTTCTTGTTTGGCGCGGTAGGCTTGCTCAAGCTCCTGATATAGTTGCGCATTGGAAATTGCCAAGGCCATATGTCGCGCCAAAATCTGCAACAACTGTTGATGGGCTGGTGGAAAGGCATCAGGATCGAAGCTTGAAAGCACCAACACGCCCAACCAGCGATCATCGCGGCGCAAGGGAACCAGCAAGGCTACAGCCAAGCCAATTTGGCGCAACTCAGCGGCGCGACTAACTGGTGATGAGTTCATAATCATGCGATACGGCGGCGCATCGATCGGCCCAAAATCTTGCCAAATTTCTTGTGAAAGCACCAAGGTTTTATCGAGCAGGTCAACTTCGGCGCGGCCAGTTTTCATTAGCACACTGAAAAAACGGGTTTGCTCAGTTGCCAAGGCCACACAGGCCCAATCGTAGGGCACAACCCGCTCGATCTGCTGCGCGATCCGATGGCAAACCACCTCAAGATTGAGGGTCGCGTTGAGCGTGGCTGTAATGTTCGAAACTGCATTCAGTTGCTCGGTTTGTTGCTGGAGCGTGGTGATCAAATCGCGTTGTTCGAGGGCGATCGCTGCTTGTGAACAAATTGCTTCGGCAAAATTGATATTACTGCGGCCAAAATAGCGCTCAGGTCGTTGATCAAACATCGCCATCAAGCCCAAGGTGCCGTTGCGCCCAACTAATGGGATGAGTAAGGCCGACACTAAGCCAGTTTCGAGCCAAAATGCGCTGGTGCTGGTAGCTGCAGTGCGATCGTTATGATGATAGGCACTGGCTGAGGTTTGGGTCATCTGTTTCAGATCGGGAAAATAATTTAATAGTGCGGTGGCAATCACGTCAATTGAACAATCTTTGGGCATTTGCCAGGCCAGTGGCTTAAGGCTTTGGCCATGGGCATCGTATTGAAACATAATCCCAACGTTGGTTTGGAGCGCTTCACAAACCGTTTGCACCAATTGATCAAGCAAATCTTCTTTTTGAGCTTGGTTGAAAATCCGATTGACATGGCTCAGCATGGCGAGGCGTTGCTTTTCGGCACGTTGAATATCAATTAATAAACCGCCGATCATACTGATTAAGTAGTACACGCCTAATTCAAAGACAATACTAGCGAAGGCCACGCGATCGTTGCCCATCGTGCCAACGCGGCGCATGCGACTGGTTTCATCGAGGAAAAATGAGAGTGCGATTAACATACTGCCGGTGGCTGAAAGCAACGCGCCATCGAAGCCATGACGGGCAGTAAAGGCCACGATAGGCAAGAGGAACAACACATTTAAAAATTGCACCGGAATATAGGCAACCCGATCAATACCCCAGCCGATCAGGCCGACGATGGTCAGCATAAAGATCAATTGCAATACGTCGCTACGGCTGATGGTGCTGCGATGAATGCTGCGTTGCAAAGCGGCGGGCGTGCCAAACCAGCCACGGGTGGAAAGCCATGGCGTGCCTAAGCGCAGCATTGGCAAGGTGATGATCAACGAACCCAAACTATTGGTGAGCCACATCAATGCTGTGGTTACTACCAACGAATGTTCGTCGATCCAGCCGACTTGCCAGCCGACAATACTCATACAAAATGCGCTAATCGCCGTGTTGAACAACACCCCGCTGGCCAAAAAACCATTCAGAGCCGATTCGCGCGACATATCGTAGGGATACCGATATAGAATAAAAATGAGCGCTGGCAAGCCGCCTTGAGCTAACCAACCGCCAACCAACAGTGCTAGCCACCCAACCTGATTAATGCCCGCAAACCATGCGATCAGCGCCATGCTGATGGCACTGCCAACAGCCCATGGTGTGCGCCACCACATAATGCCTGCTTGCACAACCCCTAAGGCTAAAATCCAAGGCATCGGCAGATTGGCTAGCCAACCCAATCCAAACAAGAGCGCGGTTATGGTCGCACTGCAAAAACTCAGCAAGAGCGGCCTTGTCATGGTGAGCCTCGTCTCAGGAAGATGCTCTCTCATTCTATAGCGATGAGCATGCTAGCGTCAAGCGCAAAATTGGCATTTAACTTGATGCTTTGGGCCTATTTTAGCGCAGATTTAACTCGCCTCCGTCAATCCTTTTGGGCAGAATTCTGTTAGCGATTTGTCATGTTGGGCCATGGCCTGTGGTTGAAAAAACCTAATCCATGGCCTATAATGGCGATCGAAGTGGGGCAAAGTGGGGGAATGTGGGGAATTCTGTAAGCGAACATCTGAGCGAAAAAGCCTTGACAGTGGGAGCATGCCATGTTTTTGGGCGAATATGAACATACGGTTGATGATAAAGGCCGCTTGGCGATTCCAGCAAAATTTCGGGCTGGTTTGGCCGAGGGTCTAGTGTTGACCCGTGGTTTCGACCAAAATTTGCTGCTTTACCCCATGCCAGTTTGGCGTGAATTGGCTGCCCGGATTAACGCCTTGCCAATTACCCAACCTTCGGCCCGCAATTTGCGCCGTTTGATGTTTGCTGGCGCTAGCGATTTGGGCCTCGATAAACAGGGCCGAATTGTGTTACCACCCAACTTACGCCAGTATGCCACCATTACTAACCAAGCGGTGGTTACGGGCATGGATAGTTTTATTGAAATTTGGTCGGCTGAGCGCTGGCAAACGGTGCTCGATAGTTTTGCCGACGAAGCGCCTGCCTTGGCTGAGCATGTCTCCGCCTTTGGGATTTAGAGTGTTTGATGGTGAGTATGCATATTCCAGTTTTGTATGATGCCGCGCTGGCAGCCTTGAATTTACGCCCAACTGGGCGCTATATTGACGGCACGCTTGGTTGGGCGGGCCATAGTAGCGGCATCCTGGAGGGCAGCAGCCCCACCGGCCAGTTACTCGCGATCGATCAAGACCCCATGGCTTTGGCGGCAGCGCGTGAACGACTTGCTTCGTATGGCGAACGTGCGACGATTGTTCATGGCAATTATCGCCAAATGGCTAGTCTCGCCGCCCAACACGGCTGGCAGCAAGTCGATGGTATTTTACTCGATATTGGGGTTTCCTCGCCGCAACTCGATTTGCCCGAACGCGGCTTTTCGTTTCAATACGATGCGCCGTTGGATATGCGGATGAATCCGACCCGCGGCGAAAGTGCTGCTGATTTGATTGCCCAGCTCGCTGAAACCGATTTAGCTAATTTAATTTATGAATATGGCGAGGAACGCCTTTCACGGCGGATTGCGCGGCGGATTGTTGAGCAACGCAGCAAAAGCCCAATTACCAGCACTGCTCAATTGGCCAGTTTGGTCAAAAGTGCCGTGGGTGGCCATGCCGGCAAGACCCATCCAGCAACTCGAACGTTTCAGGCCTTGCGAATTGCAGTTAACGACGAATTGGGGGCATTGCGCGAAGGTTTGGCGGCGGCAACCAAGTTATTAGCACCAGGCGGGCGTTTGGCCGTGATCACCTTCCATTCTTTAGAGGATCGAATCGTCAAAGAATGGATGCGCGATCAAGCTAGCGAATGTTTGATTCCGGCCAAGCTTGAAATTTTGGCCTGCCCGCATAGCTGCGCTGCCAAAACTGGCCCTCGCTCGTGTATTTACCCAGTTGGCCGTGATTGCGATTATGTGCCAACGCTTGAGGTGCTGAGCCGCAAACCAATTGAGGCCACGCCCGAAGAATTGAAGGCCAACCCGCGGGCCCGTTCAGCCAAATTGCGGGTTGCCGAACGACGATTAACCAAGGCGCTTGCGTCTTAACCATAGCTCAATTGTCGGAGGATGCTTGATGGCGGTTCAATCTCAATCAATTGGTGGCCTGAGTGCCATCCGAAATCGCAGCACCAGCCAATCAACCCGTCAACGCCGCGCTAGCGTACTGATCGCTTTGGCGGTGGTGGTGGCTTTAATGTGTATGCTCTATTTGGCCCAAACTGGGCGAATTGCCGCGCTGGGCTTTCGGCTCGAACAACTCGAAGTGCAGCAAATTAAATTGGAGCGCGAGAATAACCAATTGCTTTATGAGATTGAACAATCGCAATCGCTTGAGGTTGTGCGTCAGCGGGCAACCGCTTTGGGCTTCAAGCCAATTGAATCAAGCCAAGCCGAATATCTGATTATCGAACTACCACACCATCGTTGGACGGCTCAGGCTCGTTAGCGCCCGTTCCAGCCTTTGCTGCTTGGAGGAACTTGCATGGCCTCACGTACCGCTCCAACTCCTCAAAACCCACCATTGCTCTCACGCTGGCGGATCAACGCGATTCTGTTGATCTGTGTGGTATTTGCTTTAGCCAATGCCCATAAATTATTTGAAGTGCAAATTCAACGCCATGATCAGCTTTCGGGCTTGGCACAGAGCGAGTTTCGCCAAAATCGCACAATTCAGCCTGCTCGTGGCATCATTCGCGATAGCACTGGTAGTGTGTTGGCGATGAATGTGGATCGTGATACGCTCGGCGTTGCTCCACCCTATATCGATGATGATGCGACTGATCCAAATGAGTCTGATCGCTTGGCCTTGTTGCTTTCGCCACTGATTGGCAAAGCGCCTAGCGAGATTAAGCAACTGCTGCTAACCAAAAATCGCGAATATGTGGTCTTGGCGCGGCGCTTAACCCCTGAGGTCAGCGAGCAAATTCGAGCACTCAAAAATACCGCGCTAACGTTGACCCCTGAGCCAGTGCGGGTGTACCCCAAAGGCACGTTTGCGGCGAATGTGGTCGGGGTTGCTAATTACGAAAATGTTGGGATTAGCGGAGTTGAGGGTTATAATAATTCGTTGTTGGCTGGGGTAGCTGGCTCGTTAGAAGCCGAAATCGACTCGGCCTCGAACTCAATTTGGATCGAGCCGCCAACTGTGCAAGAGCCACGCGATGGCGCTGACATCACCTTGACGATTGATCCAACTGCCCAACATATTGCCGAAGAAGAATTACAAAATGCCTTAGTCAACCATGGTGCAAGTGGCGGCTCGATCACCGTGATGGATGCCAAAACTGGTGCGATTTTGGCCATGGCAACTTCCACCAAGTTTGATCCCAATCGTTATACCGAATATCAACCAGAAATTTACAACAAAAACTCGGTGATTACCGATCAATATGAGCCAGGCTCAACTTTCAAGCCAATTAATTTGGCGATTGGGCTACAAGCCAAGGCCTTTACGGTCAATAGTGTGGTTGATGATCCTGGGTTTATTGCCCGTGCGCCTGGCTGCTGCGCCAACTTCGATTCCAATGGCCATTCGCCGATGACTCCCGAAAATGTGATCTTGTATTCATCGAATGTGGGCGCTTTGCAATATGCCGAAATGGCGGGCGACGAAGCCTTCTACCAAGGTTTGCATGATTTTGGTTATGGCGAACCAACCGGAATTGAGCTAGGTGGCGAAGAGGCTGGGATTGTGCAATGGCCTGAATCAACCGCTGATTGGCGGCCAATTGTGCTTTCAACCAATGGCTACGGCCAGGGGATTGCCGTTACGCCGCTACAACATGTGCGAGCGATGTCGGCGATTGCCAATGGTGGCAACTTGATGCAGCCCTACATCATTCAAGAATGGTGTGAGCGCGGCGAATGTCACAAGGTTGAGCCAAAAGTGTTGCGTAAAGTGATCGACAGCGATGTTGCCATGGATGTGGCCAAAATGATGGTGCGAGCGGCCAACAATAACTATGCGTTTCAAGAAAAGATGTGGTGGACATCATGTAGCGGCTATTACGACCGCCAAGGCAATGGCGGCGTGCCCTTGGTGCCTGGCTATAATATTGCGGCCAAAACTGGTACCAGCTCAATTCCCGATGGTCGTGGTGGCTACGAAAATGCCACGATTGGCTCGGTGATGGGCTTTGGGCCAATTGAAGATGCGCGTTTTACCGTCTTGGTCAAGCTCGATCGAACTCAAGATATTTGGGGCACATCAGCGATTCCAGTCTATGCTGCCGTGTTCAAGCGCTTGCTGACCCATTATCAAATTCCGCCCAACCCAGAGTTGGTGCATGAATGCCAAATCGAACAATAACGAATCTACTAGCGCCATGGTGTTCATGGCTTTGAGATATTGCCTATGCTAAGCCTACAAACGGTGGTTGATGGAGTGCGAATTGCCAGCGAACCACGCCTGCAATTGCCCGCAGCGTTGGCCAATTTACCAATAACGGGTGCTTGCATCGATTCACGCGAAGCCAGCGCAGATGGTTTGTTTGTGGCCTTGCAAGGCGAACGCGTCGATGGTCACGATTTTATTGCGGCAGCGGCGGCACGCGGCGTGCGGGCGGCTTTGGTGCAACGCGGGCGTTTGGCCGATCCCAGCCAGCTTGGTTTGGATCGACCGTTTGTGCTGCTCGACCCTGATCAAGGCCAAATTGCTAATGACGCGCCAGCCAATGCCTTTTTTCTGATTAGCGTTGATCTGCCGTTAGCCGCCATGCATCGGTTGGCGACGCGCTATCGCCAACAGCAGGATTTGGTGGTGGTGGGGATTACGGGCAGCGTTGGCAAAACCTCGACTAAAGAGGTGCTGGCGGCGATGCTTGCGCCAACCATGCGTACCCACAAAAGCCCCCGCTCCTACAACAGCGAAAATACCTTGCCCTTGGTGGTGCTGGGGATTGAACCAGAACATCAGATAGCAGTGCTCGAAATGGGCATCTACAACAAAGGCGATCTGGCCTTGCTGACGACGATTGCCCAGCCCCAAATTGGCATCGTAACCAACGTTGGTGCGTCGCATTTGGAGCGCATGCATACGATTGAGAATGTGGCCGAAGCCAAAAGCGAATTGGTGCAAGCCTTGCCAGCCGATGGTTGGGCGATTCTAAATTATGATGATCAGCGGGTGCGGGCGATGCAGCAGGTGACCAAAGCCCAAGTTTTTACTTATGGGCTTGATCCTGAAGCCGATTTGTGGGCTGATAACATCGAAAGCCGTGGCCTCGATGGGATTGGCTTTGATGCCCATTATCGTGGAGAACAATGGCATATCAAATTACCCTTGATTGGCTTGCACAGCGTGCATACAGCTTTGGCGGCGGCAGCAGTCGGGATTGTATTAGGGCTTTCATGGGATTCGCTGATTCAAGGGTTGCGTAGCAGCGCTCAATTGCGTTTGCTCTCGTATCCAGCGGTTGGCGGGGCAACCTTGATTGACGATACCTACAATGCCTCACCAGTTTCCTGCATTGCGGCGTTGAATTTATTGGCTGAACTACAAGGCCGCCGGATTGCCGTATTTGGCGATATGGCCGAACTAGGCCCGCACGATGAATCGGGCCATCGTTTGGTTGGTGTGCGAGCCGCCGATGTGGTTGACCAATTATATGTAGTAGGCGAAAAAGCGCGTTGGATTGGCGAAGAAGCCATTGAAGTAGGCCTGCCTGCTGAACAAGTGCATGTGCTGCCTAATAAAGCTGCGGTGATTGCGGCGTTGCAATCGACGCTCCAAGCGAATGATTACGTCCTTGTCAAAGGATCGCGTGCTGCTGCTATGGAAGATGTGGCAAATGCCTTGCAAGTTAGGCCGGAGGCTACGGCGTGAATAACGAACAGGTCGTGATCGAGATTCAGCGAGCGCTGGTGCTCAAACTGGCTGAAGCGTTGTTATTGGCAGGAGCGGCCTTTGTTTTGACCCTAGTGCTTGGCCGCTGGTGGATTCGCTGGCTTAAGGCCCATAACATCGGTAAAGCAATACGGGTTGATGGCCCGCAGAGCCATATGATCAAAATTGGTACGCCAACCATGGGCGGCGTGATGATCATCGCCTCGGTTGTCATCATCACGGTGATTTTCAACTTGGTTGGGCGTTGGTCGATGCTTTTGCCCTTGGCGGCGCTAGTTGGCTATGGCATTCTTGGCGCGTTCGATGATTATCTTTCGTTGACCAAAGTGCGCTCGAAAACCTTTGGCCTGACCGAACGCTTCAAAATGGTTTGGTTGGTGATGATCGCCTTTTTTGCCTCGCTGGCCTTATATCTGCCCGAACCATTTGGCTTGGATAATGGCGGCGAGGTGGTTGTGCCGTTTGTCGGCGTGATCGATATTGGCTATTGGTACATTCCGATCGCGACGTTTTTGATTGTGGCGATGGCTAACGCAGTGAATTTTTCCGATGGCATGGATGGCTTGGCAGGCTGGACTTCAGCAATTGCCTTTGCCGCTTTTGGCGTGATTGCCTTTGTTTATCGCTTCGATTATTTGGTGACCTACTCGTTTACGGTTTCGGGCGCATGTGTGGCCTTTTTGTGGTTCAACGCCCATCCGGCTCAAGTATTTATGGGCGATACTGGCTCGTTGGCCTTGGGTGCGACCTTGGCGATTGTCGCGCTGATTTCCAAAGCGTGGTTGTTGCTGCCAATCGTTGGGATTATTTATGTGCTCGAAGCCGCTTCGGTGGTTATTCAGCGCTACTATTTCAAATATACCCGCATCACAACTGGTACTGGCAAACGGGTCTTCAAAATGACCCCAATTCACCATCACTTCGAGCTAGCAGGTTGGTCGGAGATGCAAGTGGTGCAGCGTTTTGTGATGATTGGGATTATTGCCGCGATGATCGGCATTTCGCTGGCGCTGAATCCAGCCTTGCCCCAACAAGCTAGTTCCAATCAGCCGACTGCGCCCAATAATCCGTTTACCACGACCGATGATCCGCTGCCGACGGCCTATCCAACGCCGCTGGGCAATTAACGGACGTTCGTAAGGTTGCTGGTAGAGTTAGCTTGATTCAATAGCAAGGTGCTTAGCAAGTAAGGCAATGCATGCTCGATTTACGCAATAAACGCATAACGGTGATGGGCTTGGGTGTTCATGGTGGTGGTTTAGGGGTCACGCGCTTTTTGCTTGAGCAAGGAGCCCATGTGATTGTGACCGATCTCCGTAGTGCCGAGATTTTGCAGCCCTCGCTTGAGGCTTTGGCGGGCTTACCAGTTGAATTTGTGCTGGGCGAGCATCGTGATCAAGATTTTGAGCGGGTCGATATGGTGATTCGTAACCCAGGTGTGCCGCGTGAATCGCGTTATTTGCAATTGGCTCGCGCTGCTGGCGTGGCAATTGAGATGGAGATGACGCTGTTCTTCCGACTCTGCCTTGCGCCAATAATTGGCATCACCGGAACCAAGGGCAAAACCACCACCACCACCTTGACTGGGGCGATGCTGCGCGAGGTTTATCCCGATACGGTGGTGGCCGGCAATTTGCGGGTTTCGGCCTTGGAACAATTGCCACGGATTACAGCCAAAACGCCAGTCGTGCTTGAGCTATCGTCGTGGCAATTGGAAGGCTTGGGCGAGGCTGGATTAAGCCCTGAGTATGCATGTGTCACCAATTTGTCACCTGACCATCTCGACCGCTATGGCTCGATGGCCGATTATGGATTAGCTAAGCAACAAATTTTTCTCTATCAAAGCCCTGATGATGTGGTGGTACTACCCAAGCACGACTTGATTGTCAATACCTGGGCCAACGATGCTCCAGGGCGGGTGATTTGGTTTGATGGCAACGAGGGCTGGCCGATGGGCCAGTTGCAAGGCCAGCATAATGCCTTGAATATTGCGGCGGCGGCGGCTTTGGCTCAAGCCTATGGCGTGCCCGATGCAGCAATTCGCAACGCAATTGAGCATTTCGCTGGGGTTGAACATCGGATGGAATTGGTGCGCAAGATCAATGGTGTGCGTTTGATCAACGATACGGCGGCCACCACCCCAACTGCTGCCGCTGCCGCGCTCAATTCAATGACCAGCCCAGTGATTTTGATTGCTGGTGGGGCTGATAAAAAACTAGCTTGGACACCGTTGGTTGAAGCGATTCAACAATCGGCCCAATTGAAACGGCTGATTATCTTGGATGGCACGGGTTCGCCCGCCCTGAGTGCGGCGCTTGGCACAATGCAAGAACGCTATCAATCGTTTGAACAAGCGATTCGGGCGGCCTTTGCCGAGGCTGAAGCTGGCGATACTGTGTTGCTCTCGCCTGGTGCTGCTAGTTTTGGCATGTTTCGTAATGAATTTCATCGCGGTGAAGAATTTCGCCGCATTGTTGACCTATTGACGGAAGCTTAAAAATTATTTAGGAATATTGGGCTATAGCGCAATTGCTTGAAACCAGCCACGATAGTGAAGGTTCTGCGATTGAAGGTTATTGCCAAAGGCCTAAGTTCTGGTTTCGTCGCTATTGAGCTTGATTGCTGCAATTGGCTCAGAAATTGGCAACCCATGCAAGATCCCTATTCAGGCTATCAACCTGAGCGTGTTGAATATTCGCCCAGCCAACCTGTGATGGTGCAACTTCCCAGTGCGCCAGTACGGGCTACTTGGGTGTTTATGGCGATCAACGTTGTGATGTTTGTGCTGTGTATTCTCAAGGGCATGAGCGTGATGGGCAATGCTCGCGGCGATGCCTTTGTCTTGATCGAACTTGGAGCCAAGTGGTCACCGTTGATGGATATGGGCGGCGAGTGGTGGCGCTTATTGACCGCAACCGTGCTGCACGGCGGGATTGTGCATATTGGCTTTAATATGTATGCCCTGTATGCGCTTGGCCCAACCGTTGAACGCTTCTATGGCAGCCTACGGTTTAGCGTGATCTACCTAATTGCAGGGATTGGCGGGGCTTGGGCTTCGTATAGTTTTGGCAATTTGACTGGCCCTTCGATTGGCGCATCGGGGGCAATCTTTGGCCTGATTGGTTGCTTGATTGGCTTTTTCCTTTCAGCTCGCAGTGTTCTGGGCGATTTTGCCCGCCAAAACTTGCGCCAAATGCTTGGCACAGCAGCGATTAACTTGATCATTGGCTTGTCGTTTTCGTCGGTGATCGACAATTATGCTCACATTGGCGGGATGCTGATGGGCTTGGCGGTGGGCTATGGTTTGGCTCCACGCCTCGTTTATATCGCCGATTGGTTTAAACCGCGGATTGAAGCCAAAGCGCCATCAGGGCTGCGCTGGTTGAGTGTGGTTGGCGCAGTTGGCTTTATTCTGGTTGCGACGTGGTTTGTGCATAACCAACGCATGAACGATGCTACAAGTGTCGCGCTCTTAGAAAATGTCTATCAAGCTTGGTTAAATGCCCGTTAGACGGTTGGAGGTCGCATGAACGATCGAGTTCCGCGAAAACCTGATGGAATGTTGCTAGCCCTAGTGGGCGGCTTGGTTGCGTTTGGGCTAGTGATGGTTTATAGCTCATCGTTCTATGTGGCCTATGCCGAATATGGCTCATCGGTCTATTGGGTGCTGCGCCAAACCATGTGGGCAATTGCTGGCGTTGGTGCAATGATCGCCACCATGCGCTTTGATTATCGTAAATTGCGGCGTTTTTCGTTGCCCTTGATGCTTGTTACGCTCTTTTTGCTGCTCCTGGTATTGCTGTTGCCCGAACATATTACCAAGGTCAACGGCGCTAGTCGCTGGATTAATATTGGCCCAGTTGGCATGCAGCCCAGCGAAATTGCTAAATTTGCGGCGATTATCTATTTTGCTGACTGGCTTTCGCGGCGTGGCTCGAAAATTCGCCAATTTGTCACCGGGCTGTTGCCGTTTGGGATTATGCTAGGGCTATTGGCGGGCTTGGTGCTGTTGCAACCAAATATGAGTACCACGATTGTGATTGTGGTGATCAGCGCAGCGATTTTGTTTACCTCAGGTGCCAGTTTGACCCACCTTGGCATTGCCGCCAGTATGACGACAGTGGTTGGCTGGCTGGCAATTCAATCGGCGGGCTATCGGGCCTTGCGGGTATTGGTTTGGCAAGATCCCTTCAGCTATCCACGTGATGGTGGCTATCAACCAATTCATGCCTTGTATGCACTTGGCTCAGGCAGCTGGACGGGCGTTGGTTTAGGCCAAAGCCGCCAGAAATTTTTCTGGTTGCCGTTTGCCCATACCGATGCAATTTACGCGGTGATTGGCGAAGAATTAGGTATCATTGGGGCTGGCTTGGTGCTGGCAGCGTTTGTCGTGCTAGCAGTACGCGGCTTCCGGATCGCTTCGCGGACACTTGATCCATTTGGAGCATTGATCGCCGTGGGCGTGACCACGTGGTTAGTAGTGCAAGCGCTGATTAATATTGCTGTAGTGACCACCGTAATTCCATTTACTGGGATTACCCTGCCATTTATTTCGTATGGTGGTTCATCGTTGATGATGACCATGATTGCGGCGGGCTTGCTGCTGAGTGTAACCCGTTATGCGCCGTTGAAACGGGCTGAGGAACGAACCAATGAACTCTCCATCCCCACAATTGGCCAACTCCGACCACGAGTGGTCGCCGCTGCTGATGCTGTGCGGCGGTGGCACGGGCGGCCACGTGTATCCGGCTTTGGCGGTGGCCAGCGCCCTGAAGAACATCACCGATCCGGCAGCTTTGCCGTCGGCAACTCCCTCGGCGGAACGTGGCGCAAACCAGCCGACGAATCCAAGCGACTTATCGCTTGGCGCAAGCCCAAACAGCGCAAAAACTTGGTCAGCCAGCCAATCAACGGCAGCACTGCCCGCGAACGAATTGAGCAGCGTCGTCGCAATAAACGCCAACGTTAAGCCGCAACTCCGCTATGTTGGCTCGGTTGATGGCATGGAAGGTGATTTAGTTCAGCGCGAAAGCTCAATTCCGTTTATTGGCCTGCCTGCTGCGGCCATGCGCGGGCGCAACCCACTGCAAATGCTGAAAAATGCTGGAGTTTTGATCAAAGGTGTGCTTGCTGCACGCAGCTTATTGCGGCGCGAACGGCCTGCGGCAATTTTAGGCACTGGCGGCTATGTCTGTGTGCCATTATTTGTGGCAGCGGCGCTTGAGCGTGTGCCAACCTTGCTTTATTTGCCGGATATTGTGCCAGGCTGGGCTGGGCGGGTGCTGGCTCGTTTAGCCACGCGCATTGCCGTAACCTTTGATGATTCCAAGCGCTACTTGCCAGCGCATAAAGTGGTTGAAACTGGCTATCCGGTGCGTGGCGAGCTGTTTAATCAAAATAAAGCCCAATGTCGGGCAATCTTTGGCCTAAATGATCAATTGCCAGTGCTGTTGGTGTATGGTGGCAGTCGCGGGGCACGCTCGATCAATCAGGCGGTTGCCGCGCTCTTAAGCGATCTGTTAGAATTAGCGCAGGTCGTGCATGTTTGCGGACGGAATGGCGATGAGACATGGTTGCGTGAGGCCCAAGCCAAACTCGGCCCTGAGCTAGCCAGCCGTTATCATCTTTACCCCTATCTGCATGCGGATGCTGAACGCTCGATGAGCACAGCGTTTGGCGCAGCAGATTTTGCGTTAAGTCGGGCTGGCGCATCGACGATGGCCGAACTTCCTGCCGCAGGCATTGGATCGATTTTAGTGCCTTTGACCATGGTGAAGCAAGAATACAACGCTGCTGCCCTAGCCGACCGTGGCGCAGCAATTAGCATTCCTGATGAAGCAATGCTAGGCTCTGGAGAGCCAACCCAAGGCCGTTTGTGGCGCGAACTCTCAGCAGTGCTGAGTAGCCCGTTGCGCTTACAAACGATGGCGCAACGCAGTGCCAGCCTTGCCCAACCAGATGCAGGGGCGCGGCTTGCCAGCGAATGGCTGGCGCTTGCCCGAGGAGGCTAAAGCGTATGTCGTTTCGACTGATCCTCTTGCAACAAGCGATCCAGTTTAGCTTTTTGCAGCTTTTGATGCTTGTGATTTTTCCAATCGCAGGCTTCTTTGGCTGGCGACGCGGCTGGAAGGAAGAGGCGATCACCACGGTCGGGCTGATTTTCTCGTTGGTTCTGTTCGCAAACCCTACGGTTGCTGAAAACATGGCTGGGCTGTTAAATCGGATTGTCAATGCCTTTGCAGTATTTATTAATGCGCTTTTTGGCAGCGATAGTGGCGAACGTTCACCTTTTATCGATAGCGAAAATTTCGAGAATTTTCGGGCAATTTCGTTTATTATCGGGGTGATTCTTTCATATGTGATTGGCTCGGCGATTGGTAGCCGCGAGGAGACTAGTCGTGGTGGGCAGGTGATTGGGGTTGGCGTGGGCGTGCTCAATTCGTATATTGTGCTTTCGCGCTTGCTCGATTTTTGGATTGCCTTCGATAAAGATGGTGCGAATTTGCCCTTTGATGAGGGCGTGGGCATCACGGTCTCGTCAATCTCGCAAGAAAATGCCTTGAAAGACAATTTGCCGACGATCTTTGCCTTGCTCTTTTTGGTCGTCTTGGTTGTGACCTTCTTCCGCCTGCCCAAAATGCGGGAGTAAGCTGAAGAGCATAGAGCAAAGAACATAGAACATAGCAAATGTGATTAATAAATTATGCTCTATGCTCTATGTTCTGTGTTCTGAAAATCCTTGGGGACGCTGGGAATCATCGATCTCAGCGTTTCTGCTGTTTTTATCTGGCTTTTTTAAGGAGTCACTGGTGCATACGCACATTGTTGGAATTGGTGGTTCAGGTATGAGTTCGATTGCGACGCTCTTGTTGGAGCGTGGCGATCAGGTTTCTGGCTGCGATCGGGCTTCTAATGCGGCTACAACCCGTTTGGCTGACCACGGTGTTTCAATCGCGATTGGCCATAGCGCTAGCCATGTGCAGGGGATTGATCGGCTGTTGGTGACCTCAGCCTTGCCACTTGACCACATTGAGATTGTGGCGGCTCACCAAGCGGCGATTCCGGTGCTAACTCGCCACGATTTATGGCGTGAATGGAGCGCTGAACGACCAACGCTTGCGGTTACCGGAACTCATGGCAAAACCACCACTACCGCAATGTTGGCGGTTATTTTTAAGTATTGTGGCTATACACCTGGCTTTTTAATTGGAGCCGATGTGCCTGCCTTGGGTGCGAGTGCCGCTTGGGGCCAAGGGCCGTTGGTGCTCGAAGCCGATGAGTATGCCCGCACGTTTTTGGCGCTGAGTCCAGCCATTGGTATTATCACCAATCTCGATTGGGATCATGTGGATATTTACCCAAGCCAAGCTGAGTATGATGCAGCCTTTCGTGAATTTGCCACTAAATCTAGCTTGCAACATTTGGTGTTGTGCGGCGATGATCTGGGTACACAACGAGTGCTTGCTGATGTGCCAGCGATTCGTTGCGGTTTGGCAGAGCATAATACTTGGCGAGCAACAGCGGTTCAGGCTACGCCCGATGGCATGCTGTTTGAGCTTATCAGCCCCGCTGCTGAGCCAATGGTGGTGCAATTAGCGGTTGCTGGTGAACATAATGTACAAAATGCGTTATTAGCCTTAGCCGCCGCCCATGCCTATGGGGTTGATTTGGCGGCAGCAGTCGCAGCAATTGCCCACTATCAAGGCGCGGCGCGGCGTTTCGAGCCAAAAGGCCAAGTTGGTGCTGTGCGCGTGTTTGATGATTATGCTCATCATCCGGTAGAAATTCGCGCGACCTTGGCGGCAGCTCGCAAGCGCTTTCCGGCGCAACGGATTGTGGCCTATTTTCAGCCGCACACCTTTAGCCGCTTGGAAGCGTTTCTAGCCGATTTTCAAACTGCTTTTGAGCAGGCTGACCTAGTGCGAATTGGCGCGGTGTACGGGGCACGCGAAACCAGCAAAAGCGACCCAACCGCTCAAATCGTGGCTGGAATGCAGCATCCGAACGCCTTGGCAGTTGGCGATTTAGAGCAAGCGTTTGAGCAATTGCTGCGCGATGTGCAGGCTGGCGATGTGGTGCTGACCTTGGGAGCTGGCGATGGGGTTGCGGTTGGCGAGCGGTTGGTGGCGGCGCTGAGGTGATTCGATGATTGCTGATGCTGCCTATCGCCAATTTCATCGTGATGCGGCAGAGCGCTTGCGTCAACTTTACGCTGAACAAACTGGGCGGCCTGAAGGCTTGGATGGAATTATGGCATGGCATTTAGCATTGGCCTGTGAGTGGTCTGAGGCAATTACTGCCGCACTTGATCAAGCAGAAACGGTGATTGCTCAACATAATATCGCCGATGCGCGGGTTTGGTGTGAACGGGCCTTGGAATATTTAAACCGTTTGGCCGAGGAACAACGCGCCAATTTTGCAATTCGAGCCTACAGCTTGGCTTGGACGGTGCTGGATTGGGCGGGCAATCACGATGATGCCTTGTTTTATGCTCAGCAATTGTTGACCTTAGCCCGTGCGGCCCAATCGGTGCAAATTGAGGGTGGTTCGTTGGTGGCCTTGGGGCGTTCGCAACGAGCAATCCGCGATTATAACAGCGCCGAGCAAACCTTAAAACGAGCGCTCGATTTGGCCCGAACTACCAATAATGTGCCGCTTGAGGCCGAAGCTTTATTGCACCTTGGCAAAACCGAGCAACTCCAAGGCCGCCATACCGAAGCAATTCACCTGTATAACGCCGCACAAGCACGCGGAGCGGTGATTGACGATCGGCTAACAATCGCTAAAATTATCACAAGTATTGGCGATGTCTATCGTTTGATTGGTTCAGGCCAACAAGCCGCCGATTACTACTCACGTGCCTTGGAAATCGAGGAACATCTGCCTGGTACGTTGGGCGTGGCGATTGTGCATGAAAAATTGGCACTTTCGTATCTCGAATTAAACGATTTGGATCAAGCGCTACGTTGCCAAGCCGAAAGCCTAATGCTGCGCGAAAAATTAAATGATTCAGTTGGTACGGCCCGCGCCTACACCGTGCTTGGGGTGATTCATCATGCCCGGGGCGATTATCAAACGGCGATTGAATCGTTGCTCAAAGCCTTGCAATATGAGGATCGGCGCACGCCTGGCGTTGGCCAGATTATGCTGCACAATCGCTTGGGCGATGCCTATCGGGCACAAGCTGATTATGGCTCGGCCAGCACCAACTACAATATTGCCCTGACCAATGCCCAGCAATTGGGCGATACGGTTGGAATTGCCTTGGCTAGCGAGCGTTTGGGCGATTTGGCCTACGAATGGAATGATCGCCACGATGCGGCCAAGCATTGGCATACAGCCTTTTTATTGCGCCAAGGTCTTGGCCATTACGATGAACAAAAACGCTTGCGTGAACGCTTGCGAACTATAGGAATGCAGGTTTAAGCATGATCGATCTTCGCGAACATGAGCTACTCGCGCCCTACACAGCTTGGCGCATTGGTGGCCCAGCGCGGTATTTTGTAAACGTTACCAGCCCTGAGCAACAGGTTGAGGCGGTGCAATGGGCTGAACTTCAGCAAGTGCCAATTTTTATGTTAGGCGGCGGCTCGAATTTATTGATGAGCGATGCAGGCTGGAATGGCTTGGTGATTCGCAATCGCGCGACTGGCTTTGAAGTGCATGACCATGGTGATCAGCTGACGATTCATGTGCAGGCTGGTGCACCAACCGCTGGCACAGTGCGGCGTTTGGCGGCTCAAGGCATTGCTGGCCTTGAATGGGCCGAAGGTTTGCCCGGCACAATCGGCGGGGCAATCTATGGTAATGCTGGCTGTTATGGTGGCGAAACTGCCAAACACCTGCAATCGGCGCGTTTATTGTTGCCCGATAACCAGATTGTCGAGTGGTCGGCGGCTGATTTTCAATTCGACTATCGCACGAGCCAACTCAAACGACTGGCAGGCAATCGCCCAACCACGCGCATTCCGTATGTGCTCGATGCAGTTGTGAGTGCTTGGCGCGATGATCCTGGGCGGATCGCTAGCAAAATGGCCGAGATTGCCGAAGGTCGTAAGCAACGCACGCCAGCTGGCTCATCGTGTGGCTCGGTGTTTAAAAACCCAACTAACACCACTGCTGGACGTTTGATCGATGCTGCTGGCTTGAAAGGTTTTCGCATGGGCGCGGCCCAAATTGCCGAAAAACATGCCAACTATATCTTGAATCTGGGCGGGGCGACGGCCAGCGATATTTTGCGGGTGGCCGAATATGCCCAAACCGAAGTGCTCAAACAATTTGGCATCGAACTCGAATTAGAAGTTCGCGTGATCACCAGTGAGGATCAATCGTTATGACAAAACGGCGGGTTGGAATTGTTTTTGGCGGGAAATCGGGCGAGCACGAAGTATCGTTGAAATCGGCGCGGGCCGTGATGAATGCGCTTGATCCTGAAAAATATACCGTGATTCCGATTGGCATTACCCGTAATGGTCAATGGCTGAGCGGCGGCGACCCATTGTTGGCCTTGGAGCAACAGGCCGACCAAAAGATGCTTGGCCGTGCGCCGCAAGCTGGGGTCGTCAGCGAAACCGCGATTGTGCAAAGTGCTGGTAGTTTGCCCGAACAAACCAATGTTGCCGCCTTGGATGTGATTATTCCAGTCTTGCATGGCCCATTTGGCGAGGATGGCACGATTCAAGGAGTGTTTGAATTCGCCAATCTGCCCTATGTTGGCTGTGGAGTTTTGGCGGCTTCAGTCGGCATGGATAAGGGCTTGATGAAATCGGCTTTTGCTGCCGCAGAGTTGCCCCAAGTGCCATGGCAGCTGGTTTTGCGCCGCGATTGGCAACAACAGCCTGAAGCAATTTACGAGCGGCTTGAAGCTCATTTGCACTATCCAATGTTCGTTAAGCCCGCCAATTTAGGTAGCAGCGTCGGCATTAGCAAAGTCAGCAATCGAGCTGAATTGGCGGCTGGCATGGCCGAGGCTGCTGGCTACGATCGGCGAATTGTGGTTGAACAAGGCATCAATGCCCGTGAAATTGAAGTTGCAATTTTGGGTAATGATGATCCTGAGCCTTCAGTGCCAGGTGAAGTGCTGCCTGCCAACGATTTTTACGATTATGCCGATAAATATCTCGAAGGCCAGACCCAATTTGCAATTCCGGCGGAGCTTGATGCTGCGACCAGCCAACAACTGCGTGAGATGGCAGTTACCGCCTTCAAAGCGATTGACGGGGCAGGCTTGGCGCGGGTCGATTTCTTTGTCGAGCGCGAAACTGGCGCGATCTATATCAACGAAATTAATACCTTCCCTGGCTTTACGGCGATGAGCCAATATCCCAAATTGTGGGAAGCCACTGGCCTTGGCTATAGCGAATTACTTGATCGGCTGATCGATCTGGCGATTGAACGTTATCATGAGCGAGGCCGATGAGTAATCCACGTCGCTCAAGCCGCTTGATTAGCCGCAAACCGCGCGGGCGTGCACCGCTGGGCGTGCGTAGCACCACGCCAATGGTGCGCCCAACGCTGCGAACCATTCTGCGCAACATGCTCTTGAATGGCAAATTAGCGGCGTTAGGCTTGCTGTTGGTCGGTATTGGCAGTTTGATTGTAGTCTTTCGTTCACCGGCTTTTGTGGTTGGCGAATTGGAGATCGAGGGCAATCGCTCGGTCGATGCCGCCACGATCAGCCAATTAGCCAACCTGCAAGGTATCTCGATTTGGGATATTGATCCGGCGGAAGTGGCTGCGCGAATTAGCCAAAACCCCTATGTTGCCACAGCGAGCGTGCAGTTGCGGATTCCCGCCCGCGTATTGGTGCGAGTGCAAGAGCGACAGGCAGCAGTGGTTTGGAATATGGGTGGTACAAATTACGAAGTGACTGCTGGGGGCGAAGTGTTAGGCTTGGCCACATCAATCACTACCGCAACCCTAGTGATTTACGATACCCGCACAATTCCGATTTCGGCGGGGAGCTATATCGACACCGATGCGCTGAATTTGGCGCAAACGCTGTATTTACGCATTCCCAAAGAGCTTGGTTGGCAACCGACGCGCTACGAATGGGACCCATACTATGGGGTTTCGGTTTACAATGAT
Organism: Herpetosiphon gulosus; assembly: GCF_039545135.1. Classification (NCBI taxonomy): domain Bacteria; kingdom Bacillati; phylum Chloroflexota; class Chloroflexia; order Herpetosiphonales; family Herpetosiphonaceae; genus Herpetosiphon; species Herpetosiphon gulosus. Next base: position 368,848 of record NZ_BAABRU010000001.1, read on the forward strand.
ACTAATCAAGCGGTGTTTGGACGGTTGGCTGAACAGCAGGTGAGCCTTGATTTGAAACTTGCAACGTTGCAACAAGTTCAAGCAAGCAATACTGTATGGACATTTATCGATTTACGACCGGAAAAACCCTACTATCGACCGCAGGCGACTCCAACGCCAACGGCAGGGTCGCAATAAGGAGCACATGCGTGGAGCAGCGACAAGCTATGTGGATTCCGCTGGCGGGGCTGGGAGTCGGGGTAGCGATTGGACTTGTTTCCGGTCTGACAATCCCCTCGCAATTTGCCCGTTACACAGCGGTAGCAGTTTTATCGGCGCTTGATTCGATTGTTGGGGCAACGCGAGCAACAATCGAAAAACGCTATCGGAATCGGATCTTTATTTCAGGATTAATTGGCAACACTGTGTTGGCGGTTGTGCTGGCGTTTCTGGGCGAGCGACTAGGCATTGACCTCTATTTGGCGGCAGTGGTGGCCTTTGGTGTCCGTTTGTTTGAAAATGCCAGTCGTATTCGACAACACCTAGTTGGCTAGGCGCAGGTTGACAAAACAAGGCTGTGGTACGGTTGATGGATGCACTTTTTCGCAATGTCGCGCTCTCATCATTCATTATTTCGAGCAACCCGACATTGAGCATTGTTCCAGCCTTGAAGATGCAGCTTCTTCTGCGACCTAGTGTAGGTTGTTGACGCAATGCAGCGTGGTTGCAAAGCGATCTGCTATCTCGTATAATCGCCAGCAACCCTGCTTGACAGGCAACATTTTAGCCTAACACAAGGGGTTTTCCATGAATCGCACCATTGTCGGTATTGATGTCGGTACAACCAAAATATGTACTTTGGTTGCTGAAGTTCACGATACAGGCAAAGTGAATATTTTAGGGGTTGGCCTTACGCCTTCCAAAGGTCTCGACCGTGGGGTCGTGGTGAATATCGACGAGGCGGTTAGCGCGATTGCGACTTCGGTTGAAAAGGCCGAGCGGCTTTCGGGCTATCGCATTGGCACTGCCTTTGTCGGGATTGCAGGCCGCCATATTTCCTCAGTTAATAGTCGTGGGGTGGTCGCCATCTCACGACCTGATCATGAAATTTCGCGCACAGACGTTGCCCGCGCTGTCGAAGCCGCTCAAGCGATTGCTATCCCAACCCAACGCGAAGTGATCCATGTGATTCCACGGGCCTATATCGTTGATGGCCATGAGGGCATTCGCGATCCAGTGGGTATGGCAGGCTATCGGCTTGAAGTTGAAACCCATATTGTCACTGGCGAAGTGATGGCGATTCAAAATTTAATCAAGAGTGTTGAACGAGCTGGGGTCGGCATTGACGACCTGGTGCTGCAACCCTTGGCTTCGGGCGAGGCGGTGCTGAGCGAAGAAGATAAAAGCCGTGGGGTTGTGCTCGTTGATATTGGTGGCGGCACAACCGACATTGCGATTTTTATTGGTGGTGGGATTTGGCACACCGTGGTGTTGCCGATTGGCGGAGCACATTTTACCAACGATTTGGTTTATGTGCTGCATACACCACATAACACCGCCGAATATCTCAAATTGCGCTATGGCAAAGTAACCGATATCGACAGCCATGACCCTGATGATGATCTGATCGATACTGATGGCTTCTCGCCCGGCGAACATCAACAAGTCTCGCGGGTTGAATTGAATGAAATTCTGCAAGCGCGAGCCGAACAACTGATCGACATGATTGGCAATGAAATCCGTCGTTCTGGCTATGAAGGCCTGTTGCCTGCGGGGATTGTCCTGACAGGTGGCTCGGCTCAATTGCCTGGCTTAGATGAGATGGCACGCCAACTTTTAGGGATGCCAGTGCGCATTGGTATTCCAACGAATTTGACTGGATTAGCTGAAGCAATAGATGCACCACCCTATGCCACGGCTGTGGGGCTTGTCCGTTGGGGCTTGCGTCATGGAATGGGCAGCGTTGGCGGCCATGCTGCGAGCCAACCAGCAACGACCAACTGGAAACAAACCTACGACCGCTTCAAAATGTGGTTACGGGAATTTTTACCGTAAACAAGCATCGTGGCTACAGTCGATCTACGCCATTGCTGGGCTTTGGTGCTGATCTGGAGGCAAACTTAACATGGATTTCAATAGCAACTTAATTGAAAATTTCGCCCAAATCAAGGTGATTGGGGTTGGTGGCGGCGGCTCGAATGCGGTTGATCGCATGGTCGAATCGGGCCTGCAAGGGGTCGAATTTATCACTGTCAACACCGATGCTCAAGCCTTGATCCACTCACCAGCCACGATTCGCGTGCGGATTGGCGATAAACTGACGCGTGGACTTGGCTCAGGCGGTAATCCCGTGATTGGACAAAAAGCCGCCGAAGAAACCCACGATGAGCTGCACGATGTGTTGCGTGGCTCGGATATGGTTTTCATCACTGCTGGCATGGGTGGTGGCACAGGCACAGGTGCTTCGCCCGTGATTGCCTCGATTGCCCAAGAAATTGGTGCCTTGACGGTTGGTGTGGTAACCCGCCCCTTCTTGTTTGAAGGTAACCATCGCCGCAAAGTTGCCGAATCGGGGATTGACCAACTCAAACCAAGCGTTGATGCCTTGATCGTTGTTCCTAACGATCGTTTGCTGCAAATCGCTTCTAAAAACACCAAAATGAACGAAGCCTTTCGCATGGCTGATGATGTGTTGCGCCAAGGTATTCAAGGGATCTCCGATTTGATTACCAGCCGTGGTTTGATTAACCTCGACTTTGCCGACGTAAAAACGATTATGTCGCAACAGGGCACGGCTTTGATGGCAATTGGCCATGGGATTGGCGATAATCGCATGATCGATGCTGCGAATATGGCAATTTCATCACCATTGCTTGAAATCTCGATCGATGGTGCGAAAGGCGTGCTGTTCAACGTCACTGGTGGCGAAGATTTGGGCTTGTTGGAAGTCAACGAAGCTGCTGAGATTATTTCCAAGGCGGCTGATCCTGATGCCAACATCATCTTCGGGGCACGCATTGACCCTAATTTGCCAGCTGATGAAGTTAAAATCACGATTATTGCCACGGGTTTTGATCAAGCGCGGCCCCAAGGCAACAATCGCTCACGTTCATATCCATCGGCGCAAAGCCAACCGACGAGCCAACCAACCAGCTACCAACAACCAACTCAGCAACCAGTGCGGCCAGCACCCCAACCGCAACAACCACAACGGCCCACACCTCCAACCTCCTTTGGTAGCAACGACGATTTAGATATTCCGCCATTCTTGCGCAACCGCGAACGCCGCAAGTAAGGTTTTTGGCTCGCTCCGAGGGAGTGGTACTACCCCCTTGGGGCGAGCAAATTGCCCAAATTGAGCGTGAATATTTTTAGATAGTTAGCTAGGTCGTTGGGCAAACTGCCCAAAGATTAGGCAAAAAGTACTACAAATTTTGACACCAGCTTTTTAATGGTTATAATGATGCTCTGAATACAGATTGCATCTGTGCTACTTATACTATCCCCAAAAACCACATTGGAAGGAGGTGGTCGCGTCACCAACGAGACACCCTGTTGGCCCTATATCCCTCTGATATAGGAATGTTCGATTTAGAAATCGTCCTTTCAATTGTTTGATTTAGGAGGCAAGAATGCTTCGATCAAAGCGCCAATTGATGAGCTTTGCGCTCATGTTGGTCCTTGTTGTTCCGATCCTTGCTGCTTGTGGTGGCGAAACAACCCCAACCACAGCCCCAGCAACGACTGCCCCAGCAACTGCAACTACAGATACTTCATCAGCAGCAACCGCTGAACCAACGACTGCTGAAGCAACCGCCGAACCAACCGTTGCTGAAGCAACCGCCGAACCACAAACTGGTACCGCTCCTGATATGGATAAAACCATCATCATCGGTATGACCCAATCGCCAGACACCTTGTTCGGCATTGAATCACAATCAAGCGCCACGACTCAAGTGTTGTCAGCGATTCAACCAGCTTGTTTCACCACCTTGAGCTACGAATATCAACCAGTTTGTTTCACCAAATTGCCAAGCTTCGAAGATGGCGATGCAGTGACCCAAACCATCTCAGTTGATAGCAGCTATGCTGGTAACATCGTGATCGACGATGAGTTGATCACCGATACCGCTAGCTTGACCGAAGCTGTTGAATTGGAACAAGTTGTTGTAACTTGGACCTTGATTGATGGTATGACTTGGGAAGATGGCACCGCCATCACCGCTGCCGACTTCGTGTTTGCTGCTGAATTGTACCAAGATCCAGGCATCAAGAACGCTAGCCGCTTCGTGCTTGACCGCACCGAAAAATACGAAGCCAAAGACGACAAAACCTTGGTATGGTACGCTGCACCTGGTTATACCGATGCAACCTACTTCTTGAACACCTTTGGGCCTGAACCAAAGCACGTTTTGGAAAGCCAAGACCCAGCAACCATTGGTGGTAGCGACTACGCTAGCAAGCCATTGGCTTACGGCCCATACAAAATTGCCGAAAACACCCCACAAGAAAGCACCAAGTTGGTTGCAAACGAAACCTACTGGAAAAAAGGTTTCCCTCTCGTTGGTAATGTTACCTTCAAGTATCTGACCAGCGAAGATCAAGTCTTGCAACAATTGGAAAGTGGCGAAATCGACGTAGTTGGTTCAATTGGTTTGACCTTGGCTAACGCTCCTAAGCTCGACGAACTCGAAGCTGCTGGCGTGCTCAAGGGCCAATATGTTCCAGCAACCGTGTGGGAACACATGGACTTCGGTGTCGAGCGCAACGACGGTCAACCATCAGTATTCGCTGATGTCAAGTTGCGCCAAGCTGTGGCTTACGCTGTCAACCGCAAGCAAATCATCGATAACGTCTTGTTCGGCAAGACCGTTGTGATGAACACCTTCTTGCCAGCCGACCACTGGGCTTATCCACCAAACGGCGAAGGCTTGGAAGCTTACGAATACGATGTTGAAAAAGCTAAGGCTCTCTTGGCCGAAGCTGGTTGGACTGCTGGCGCTGATGGTATTCTTGAAAAAGATGGTACCAAGCTCACGGTTCAATTCTTCACCACCGAAAACAACCAAACCCGTGCTTCAGTCGCCCAGTTGATCCAAGAAGACTTGAAAGCTGTCGGTATCGATGTTCAATTGAACTTCGTGCCAGCAACCGATGTCTTGTTCAAGAACGGCGAAGAAGGTATCTTGTCAGGCCGCCGCTTCGACTTAGGCTTGTACGCTTGGGTCAGTGGCCCAGAGCCTTCGACCGCTCTGTACCTCTGTGAGCAAGTACCAACCGCTGAAAACAGCTACGGTGGCCAAAACAACACCGGCTGGTGTAACGAAGCTTACGACAAGCCAGCGTTGGCCTCGCAATCAGAAACCGACCGCGCCAAGCGGATTCCTTTGGTCATCGAAGCTCAAAAGGTCTTCAATGCCGAATTGCCAACCTTCCCATTGTACCAACGCGTCAATGTTGGTGCTTACAACGTCAAGGTTAGCGGCTTGGACTTGAACCCAACCAGCCAAGTTGACTTCTGGAACATCGAAACCTGGGATGTTACTGAGTAATCGGTAAGCTCCCCACTACGGAGCTGCGTGCTTGCACGTGGCTCCGTAGTTGTTCCCTCTCTTTTCCTACAACCTTTCGCGAGCACCATGCAGTTAAATCAAGACAATGTTGTCACTCAGGATGTCGTAACCACCAGACAGTGATTGTCATGCTTGTGTGGTTTTTTTGTAATGCGAGATAAATGGTACAATAGGCCAGTTTTCCAGCTTTAAAATTGATTGCTCTTTTTTTGAACGTAATTGACTAAAGTAGAGTGTAATAGTTAACAACCGTTTATCTTGGTATTAACCATTTCAAGCATGTGTAGAGGTACCGCATGACCGTATATCTCATTCGGCGCTTGTTTCAAGCGATGCTCGTTCTCCTGTTCTCATCAGCAGTGATCTACTCGCTGTTTGCGTTGGCTCCTGGTGGTCCACTTGATGAGTTGCGCCAAAACACAGATCCCAAAAGCCGTCCGAGTGAAGAGGATATCAAACGCCAAGCAAAATTGCTTGGGGCTGATAAGCCTTGGTACTTGTGGTATCCAACTTGGTTAGCTGGCGATACCTGGATGGATAAAATTGGCCTTGAAGAATATAAAGGCGATCGCAAAGGGATTTTGCGCTGGGATTGGGGCACATCGTGGAAGTTCCAACGCAATACGCCAGTCTTGGACATTATTGGCGATAAACTCCCCGATACGCTTTGGCTGATGATTTCCTCAACCTTGATTTCGTTGGTGTTGGGGATTCCGTTGGGGGTCTTCTCGGCAGTTCGCCAATATTCATTCTTTGATTATGTGCTGACCACATTTAGCTTTATTGGCTTATCGCTGCCAGCCTTCTGGTTTGGTTTGTTGATTATTGCGGTATCGCTGTGGTTCAAGCGTAATGGCTGGTTCTACTTCCCTGCTGGCGATATTTTGGCCTTGCGCAACTACGAGGTACCAATCCTCGGTACAGTTGTGGCTGGCTCGTTCCTTGATCGCGTGATGCACCTTGTTATGCCAGTTACCGTGCTTTCAATGCTCAATTTGGCCAACTGGAGCCGCTTTATGCGGGCTAGTATGCTCGAAGTGTTGAGCCAAGATTATGTGCGAACGGCGCGAGCCAAAGGGGTTAAAGAACGGGTTGTGATCTACAAGCATGCTTTCCGCAATGCCTTGATTCCCTTGATCACGATTATCGTTTTTGCGATTCCTGGGGTTTTCGGTGGCGCATTGTTTACCGAAACAGTCTTTAATTATAAAGCGCTGGGCTTTACCTTTATTAGCGCTTTGAACCTCAAAGATTACCCTTTGGCAATGGCTTTCTTGCTGATCTCATCGATTTTGTTGGTCTTTGCCACCTTGCTTGCTGATATTCTGTATACGATTGTTGACCCACGAATCCGACTTGAGTAGCTGCGGCTGACGGTTTGCGATTGGTCTTATCAACACTGTGAAAGGAAAATCCATGGCTGTTTCAACAACTCAAGTCGAGGCTCGCGAGGCAAAAAAAGAAGAATATGAGCGCCCATGGCTTGAGATTCTTAAGCGCTTTACGCGCCACCGCTTTGCAGTTGGAAGTGTCGTCGTTTTATTTTTGATGATTTCAGCAGTGATCATTGGTCCTTTCTTGATGCCATTCGGTGAAACCGATAGCGCGATTGTTAAGAAAAACCAACCACCAGGCACTGCCTATAATCTTGAGAAGAATCTTTATTATAATGGGATTGGCGGCGAAATTCGCACTCCAAAAGGTGAGCAACTAACCTTTTGGTTGGGAACCGATTATAATGGCCGCGATTTGCTGACCCGTTTGCTGTATGCTGGGCGGGTTTCGCTGTATATCGCCGTTGCCGTAACCCTCCTCAGCGAATTGATTGGGATTGTCGTTGGCGTGATGAGCGGCTACTTTGGCGGGGTGGTCGATGCCTTTGCAATGCGCTTTGTAGACTTCCTCAATACCTTGCCATTGCTGCCAATTCTCTTAATTATCTCGACTATTTTGAAGCCCACAATCAATGTGTTGATTATGATTCTGGTCTTCTTTAGTTGGACTGGCGGCGCACGCTTGATGCGCGGCCAAATTTTGAGCTTACGCGAACAAGAATATGTTTCGGCTTCGCGTGCTTTAGGTGCTTCTAACTTGCGGATTATGTTCCGCCACCTTGTGCCAAATGCCTTAGCCCCCAACATTGTTAATGCATCATTGGCCTTGAGCGGTGTGATGATCACCGAAGCTGCCCTAAGCTTCTTGGGCTTCGGGGTGCAATTACCCGCAGCATCTTGGGGTAATATGCTCAAAGATGTTAATACAACCGTCTTGGAAAAATATACGTGGCAAGCCTTCTTCCCGGGGCTGGCAATCTTTATTTGTTCATTGTGCTTCAATTTCATTGGCGATGGCTTGCGCGACGCTCTTGACCCACGCGCCAAACGCTAACCTGTAATTCTTGCTAGATAGGGGCATGCTTGTGGCTCAATCCGATGTTTTGTTGAAACTCAAGGGTGTCAAAACCTACTTTTTCACCGATGAAGGCACTGTCCATGCCGTCGATGGCCTCGATTTTCAGGTGCGTCGTGGCGAAACCTTGGGCATCGTCGGGGAATCGGGGTGTGGCAAAAGCGTAACGTCCATGTCGATCTTACGTTTGTTGGGCAAAACTGGTAAAGTCATCGAAGGTGAGATCATGTTCGATGGCGAGAATTTGCTCGACCTGAGTGAAGAAGAAATGCGCAAAATCCGTGGCAATCGGATTTCAATGATTTTCCAACAGCCAACGACCTGTCTGAATCCTGTTTTCCGGATCGGCGAACAGATTATCGAGGCCTTGCAAATTCACCAAGGGCTTTCGGGCGAGGAAGGCAATAAACGCACGATTGAGCTACTTACTCTAGTTGGTTTGCCCGACCCCGTGCGTCGGATGCGTTCGTTTCCCCACGAAATTTCTGGCGGTCAGGCCCAACGGGTGATGATCGCCATGGCCTTGGCATGTAACCCCGAATTGTTGATTGCCGATGAGCCAACTACTGCACTTGACGTAACGATTCAAGCCCAAATCTTGGATCTCATGCGCGAGTTGCGCGAAAAGGTTAATACTGCAATTATTTTGATTACCCACGATTTAGGGGTGGTGGCCGAAATGGCCGAAAATGTGATGGTGATGTATGCAGGTAAGGCGGTTGAATATGCGCCTGTCCATGCCTTGTTTGAAGCACCTAAACACCCCTATACCCAAGGCTTGATCGCTTCAACTCCGGTTTTGGGCAATGTGCGCGATGAATTAGAAACAATCCCTGGTCAAGTTCCGAGCTTGTTGAACCCGCCAGCAGGTTGTCGTTTTGCTTCACGCTGTGCCCATCGCATGGATCAATGTACTCAAGAAGAACCCCCGTTGATCAAGCTCGAAGGTGATCGACTGGTACGTTGCTGGTTGTACTAGAAGAGGTTTGACATGACTGTTTCCAACAGTACCAGTGAGAATTTGCTTGAGGTACGTAATCTCAAGAAATATTTTCCAATTAAGGGTGGTTTGTTGCGCCGCACGGTCGCCCAAGTTAAGGCGCTCGATGGCGTAAGTTTCAGCATCAAAAAGGGTGAAACGCTCGGCTTGGTCGGCGAATCAGGCTGTGGCAAAACTACTACTGGCCGCACGGTCTTGCGCTTGATTCCACCCTCGGCTGGCGAAGTGGTGTTTGAGGGCCAAGATGTGCTCAAAGCAAGCTCTGGCCGCATGCGAACGTTGCGCCGCGATATGCAGATTGTGTTTCAAGACCCCTATGCCTCACTCAACCCACGGATTCCAGTGGGCCAAAGTATTGCCGAAGGGTTGAAAATTCATAATATTGGTACGCCCAAAGAGCGGCTTGACCAAGTTGCCCAAGTGTTGGAGCGCGTAGGCCTTAATTCAGGCCACATGCGCCGCTTCCCCCACGAGTTCTCTGGTGGCCAACGCCAACGGATCGGGATTGCCCGCGCTTTGGTGATGCAGCCTAAATTGATCGTTTGTGATGAACCTGTTTCAGCGTTGGACGTGTCGATCCAAGCTCAGGTGCTCAACTTGTTGAACGATTTGCAAAAAGATTTGGGCCTAACGTATTTGTTTATTGCCCACAACTTGAGCGTCGTTGAACACATCAGCGATCGGGTAGGTGTGATGTATTTAGGGCGGATGGTCGAGCTTTCAACCCGCGATCAACTCTTCCGCAAACCAATGCACCCCTATACCAAAGCTTTGATGTCGGCGATTCCCTTGCCCGATCCAACCATCAAGCGCGACCGGATTATCTTGGAAGGCGATGTGCCCAGCCCAGTTAATCCGCCAAGTGGCTGCCGCTTCCACCCACGCTGCTGGCTGGCCCAAGATATTTGTAAACACGATGACCCAGCTTTTGAGGAAAAAGAGCCAGGCCACTTTGTCGCTTGTCACTTTGCTCAAGGTTAAGCACATTGTTGGGCAATAACACCAGAACCGAGGCGGCTTTGCTACCTCGGTTCGTTGTTTAACTAGCTAAAGATCTGATGAGAAACCCCGTGATCCCTGAAATATGGCCTACAAATATTCGACAAAAGTGGCGGGCTGCGCTACACTGCCTGTTGCTTAAAAGTGATCGAACGTTGCGGTTTGAATAAATTAGAGCGTCAACGATCAGCAAGGTGTTGATTGCTTGCTCGATGGTTGACCTTGGATTGATGCTCATGAAATTGCGTTTTAGCCTTGCGCTGTTGCTTTGTTTTAGCTTGATTGGTTGTAGTGTTGAAGGTGGCGCTCCAGTTGGTCAGCCAACTGTCCAAGTGCAAACTCCCTTGCCAACTACCAACCCTGCCACTTCCAATCTTTGGACGTTGGGCTTAACTGAGGAGCCGGTTGATCTGTATCCCTACAGTTATGCCTTTCGTGGCGCAGCCCCATTGATTGAATTGCTTTACCCTGCGCCTTTGACTGTGGTTGCTGAGGCTTATACCACAACTGGCGTTTTGGAGCGTGTGCCATCATTCGAAAATGGTGATGTGCAATATATTACAACCACGGTTAATCTTGATGCGAATGGCGTAATTACCACCACGCAAACTGAAACCATTACCAGCGTGCGCCAGTTGACCGTAACCTATCGCTGGAATAAAAATCTGCAATGGGAAGATGGTCAGCCATTGACTGCTGCCGATTCAGTTTTTGCTTATAATTTGTTGCGTGGCAGCGCCTCAACTGCCCAATTGGCAACTCAAAGCGACTTAACCGCCGATTATGTGGCGCTTGATCAATATACGACCCGCGCTTATTTGCCGCCCGAACGCGACGACCCAAATTATTTGATCACGGTCTGGACTCCGCTGCCAGCACATTTGTTTGAAGGCCAGCCAAGTGCCAAACAGGTTAGTGATCGGTTAGCCCAGTCGCCAGTTGGCTATGGTGCATATACGCTCAAGGCTTGGACGGCAGGCACGCAGTTGGAATTTGTGCGACGTGAAGGCCAATCGGAACAACTGCCCAGCACAATTATTGCCCGTTTATACCCTGATATTGCCATGATGCGCGACGATGTGCTGAGTGGGCGGGTCGATGTGGCTTGGACTGAAGGCTCGTTGGAGCAGTTAGCGCTTGATCTGAAAACTGATGTGCAATCTAAAACCTTGCAATTGCTCCAAGCACCCAACCCAATTTGGGAACATATCGACATGAATTTGGCGGTTGTAGCTTTGCAAGATATTCGGATGCGCCAAGCGATTGCTCATGGCTTCGACCGTGAGGCGATTAGTACAACCCTGTATGGCACGCCCAAGGCGGTTTTGCATAGTTGGTTGGCGGCTGAATCATGGGCCTTTGATCCAACAACGGTGGTCAGTTATAGCTTTGATCCTGAACTTTCACGCCAATTGCTTGATCAAATGAATTATCTTGATACCAATGGCGATGGTTTGCGCGAACGCCCTGATGGCACGCCCTTCCAATTGACATTAACCACTTCGGCCCAAACCCCGATTCGCCAACGCCTGAGCGAGCAATTTGTCAGCGATATGCAGGCAATTGGGATTGATATCAAGGTTGAAGCCTTATCGACTACTGATTTGTATAGCCAACAAGGGCCATTATTTGGGCGACGCTTTGAGCTGGCCTTGTTTGGCTGGCTGCGCAGCGTTGATCCCGATGGCGCGGTGTTGTGGAGTTGTGCTGCGATTCCTAATCAAATTAATGGCTACTCCGGCGACAATTTTACTGGTTGGTGTATGGATACCGCTGATCGGGCGATTCGTACCGCCACCAGTTCGCTTGATCCAGCGGTGCGTAAAGCTGCTTATAGCGAACAACAGCAAATTTTCACCCGCGAATTACCAGTCTTGCCTGTGATTACGCGCCAAACGACGGTGTTGCTTGCGCCGAACGTGCGGGGTGTGCAACCGCAGCCATTGGCTCCAATTACTTGGAACCTGAGTGCTTGGCAACGCTAGCGGTGCAGATTATGCTTAATTGCGCTGATGATTACTGACGATCAATGTGGATCAAACTGACATTATGGGCTTACTACTTGGAATTCTGCTGTTAAACCTAGTGTGGTGTAGCTACCGCCCCCAAGAACGCCAAATTCTCTGGGGGTGGTTTTTGCGTATCTGGCCACGGGTTCGACCAATATTGGGCTGGTTTTTGATTTTTATCGGCATCTTAGGTGTGATTCTGCCAATTCTTCAAGGGATTATTTTCTTGGTGATTGGCTCGGCCTTGATTGGCCCACGCCATCGGCTGATTCGGCGAACGCGGGTAGCGTATAAGCAGTTTTTGCACCGTTTGGCAGGTTCATCCAATCGATTTTTGGCTTGGCTTGGACGCTTTGGTATAAGTTCGTTGCGCACCATGAACCAGCAAATTCGGCGTTTTATTGAATACCGCACGCGCTATCAGCGTAAGCATCGGCCAATTCGTTTGGCAATTGTGCCGCCGCCGGAGGTGGTTGCAATGCTTGATCACTATCGCCTACGCTATGATCCGAGTTATCGCCATGGCTTGCCGCCGCATATTGTGCTTGTGCCAAGCAGCCATCCCAACGATCGTGATGCTTTTGAGCGAGAAGTGGCAATAACCCTAAGCCAATGGTCGGGCTTTGATCTGACACTTGAGCACTTGCAAATCGCGCCAAACCAACATCGTTTGGTGCTGCTGCCCAGCCAAGGCAAAGGCTTGGTTGAACAACTTCAAGCGAGCTTGCCGCAAACACGCCCAATCCAACGTCAGCCTTGGCCAGCCCTAACGATTGGCAAATTGTTGCAATATAGCAGCTTAGAGAGTGCCCAAACCTGGGTTGCTGAAACATGGCAACCACAACGTTGGCATGTGGCTGAATTGGTATTGTTTGAAGAACGTTTTGGCCGGATGTGGCACGAAGTACGGCGTTTTCGTTTGTGCGCTAGCACGAACCATGCGGAGTGTGTTAAGATACATGCACTTAACGATTATGCCTAAAGCAGCGTTGCTTTACACTCACTGCCGAGGAGTTTTACGATGATTGAAACCACAATGGCAACCGCCCAGCGCCAATTTGATATTGCTGCTGAATTACTGGCCTTAGAACCGGAAGTTCGCGATATGCTCCGCGAGCCACGGCGTGAGTTGATTGTGCATTTTCCGGTCAAGCTGGATAATGGGCGGGTGCGCACCTTAACTGGCTATCGTGTCCATCATAATATTACGCGTGGCCCAGCCCTAGGTGGCTTGCGTTTACAATCGTCGGCCACGCTCGATGAAATGCAAGCCTTAGCCATGTGGATGACCTGGAGTTGTGCGATTGTGCAAATTCCGTATGGCGGCGCTAAAGGCGCAATCGTGTGTGATCATCGCGAATTGACCAGCGGCGAACTCGAGCGGATTATTCGGCGCTATGTGACCGAAATTACCCCGCTGATTGGCGCTGAACGCGATGTGATCATGCCTGACCTTAACACCAATGAGCAAACCATGGCTTGGATTATGGATACCTATTCGATGCATCATGGCTATACGATGCCATCGGTGGCAACAGGCAAGCCAGTTCAGGTCGGTGGTTCGCAAGGCCATGGCCAAGGAACTGCCCGTGGTTTGTGCTATACCGTGCGCCAAGCAGCCAGCAAAATTGGCCTTGATTTGGCGGGAGCACGGGTGGTCATGCAAGGCTCTGGCTCGACTGGACGTTTGGTCTTGCAATTCTTAGCTGAAATGGGCTGTCGGGTTATTGCCGCCAGCGATGATAACACTGGCGTTGTGGCTGAAACTGATGCTGGTATCGACGTTAATACTTTGATTGAGCATCGGGTTAATACCGATGGCGTAGCGAATTTGGCTGGCACAAAGCCCATTAGCCATAACGAATTGCTCGAATTGCCATGCGATATTTTGGTGCTCGCAGCAGGCCAAAATGATATTAGCGGGGCTAATGCTGGCCGAATTCAGGCCAAAATTGTGGTCGAATTAGCCAATGGCCCAATTACACCAACGGGCGATTCGATTCTGGCCAACAAGCAAATTATGGTTGTGCCCGATATCTTGGCCAATGCAGGCGGGATTGTGGTTTCGTACTTCGAATGGGTACAGGGCTTGCAAGAGTTTTTCTGGACTGAACGCGAAGTTCATGGCGAATTAGCCACGACTATGGAACGGGCCTTTAACGAGGTCTTTACCGTCGCCCAAGAACGCTTTGTGCCATTACGCACGGCGGCCTATTTGCTAGCAGTTGATCGGGTTGTGCGGGCGATGGCCATGCGTGGGATTTATCCGTAGTTGTTGGGGGCTAGGGTTCAGGGGTCAGTTTGGAACCCTGAAGATTTGTTTTGACCACAGATTGGCATAGCTACCGGTGGTTATCTGCTGATGTCGATTGACTGAATCCTAGCCCCTGAACCCTGACCCCGTTGTTCGCTGTTCTCTATAATGAGCGATATGTGATGAATTCATCCTTCATCGCTCATCGCTCATCCTTACAATTATGCCCTTAGCAACCCATCACCCTTATAATTTGCAATTGCCCGAATTTGCTGGCCCCTTGGATTTATTATTACGCTTGATTGAGCGTGAGGAATTGGCGATCACGGCAATTTCGTTGGCGGCGGTCGCTGATCAATATTTGGCTCATGTACGAGCCATGCCCGACCCCGACCCGCTGACGGTAGCCGATTTTCTGGCCTTGGCAGCGCAATTATTGTTGATTAAATCGCGGGCATTATTGCCTCGTCGTGAGCCACCGCCCGCTCCACCTGAGGAAGATGTGGCTGAGCAACTGGCCCAACGCCTGCGCGAATATCAACAATTTAAACAAGCTGCAACTCAGTTGCGCGAATGGGAAAGCGCTGGCTTGCGGGTGTGGGAGCGGATTGCCCTGCCGCCACAGCCCGATTTACCAGCACCCCAAATCGCAGCCCATACATTAAGTGCTTTAGTTAATGCCTTATCGCGGCGTTTGAGCCTGATCGAGCGTGAAACCCCACCAATTGCTATCCCCAAAGCTAAAGTTATTACAATTGCCGAAATGGCCGAGTTGATTGGCGAACGTTTGCAGCGCCAACGCTATGTGGCCTTCGACGATTTGCTGAGCCTCGCGACCACCCGTAGCGAAGTGATTGTCGCCCTTTGGACGGTTTTAGAGCTGGTCAAGCGCGAAATCATTGCTGTTGAGCAAGATGATTTGTTTGAATTGATCAATCTCTCACGCGGGGAGCGCTTCGGCGAAAGGCTGACTGAACATTAAGCGCATAGAACATAGAGCATAGAACATAAACTAAACCTTGGCTGGGCAGTTTTAACGCAGAGGCGCAGAGCGTTAAGTCTAATGGCTAATGGCTATCGGAACATGAAGTGGTAGCTCAAGGACTTCGATAGCCATTAGCCCAGAGTCTAGAGCCGTATCAACCTTCGTGTGCTTCGTGGATCATTAACCTAGCCCCTTGACTATAAGCCTATTTTCAGTCAATTATCATTGCTTGGGGTTGGTTGCACACGTTAGGTTAACAGCAAACATAATGTATCTGAGGAAGAGATGATGATCAACCAGTGTTGGAAGTCAATCCTATGCGGCTTGCTGTTGAGCCTGTTGAATAGTTGTGGTTCTGCTGGAATTCAATCGATTTCACCGACCATTGAGCATAGCTCAGGGTTTGAGCAACTCATGCCTACCAAGGAAAACCTTGTTGCTTCGATTACTGCTGAAGTAGTCAATGATCGTGCCATAATCCAAACAATGCAAACGCTGCCGACTCTCAATCCAACGCGGTCAGCCAACTCTTATGAAGCACCGCCAACCTCGGTATTACCCACAGGCATTATTGCTGGCGAAGATTGCGAATCAGAAGATGGCGACCCTACATTTATAACGGCTAATTGTTGGCGAACTTACTTACGGGATGGATTAATCTATATCAACATCTCGGCAGGTAGACAATACCCAGATACACCTGGATCAATAGAACTGTATGTATCCCGTAACAACGAATTCTTTTCCCACCATAGGCTCTTCTTCACTGCCCCCCAAATAACCAGTCAATTAAGTCTTACAGCAGTGAATTATCCGCTGGTTGATATTCAATCAGAAAGCGGGTTCCGCTTTCGTTTCAATATTCAAACCCGCCAATGGCTTGATACAGCTGGTGGGCCAATTCCCATAACCCTAACCGCTACCCAGACATTCGAGCCAACAATAGCAATTCCCCCCTTGCAAACTGGTATGGGCGTGCTATCGCTCAGTTTGTTAGATGCTACCACTAACTTGCCGATCGCGGGCTTTGAGCAGATGAATGGGCCAACATCTTTGGAATTAAGTAGATTAGGCGTGGATAATTTTAACCTTCGAGCTAATACTAGTCCTGAAACAGTGGGCAGCGTTCAGTTTTTGCTTGATGGAGAACTCTATCGAATTGACAATACGCCACCTTATACCTTGAATGCTGAAAACGAACATTGGCTTCCTAATGAGCAAAAGCATGAACTACGAGTTACTACTTATAGTGGCCCGAATGCGACTGGTAAACGTGGTGGTTGGCTCGTGTTATGGTTGAGCGCCAGTGGTTTTCCACTAACCGAAGCGTTGCTTGCACCCTCAACCGCTACGATCCCCGCCAAAATCACTCCAGTTGCGGCTACCCCAACTAGCAATTAGAACAAATCAAAAGGCAAAAGTCAGAAGTCAAAAATGGGATCAGGGTATGAGGATCACAGAATAATCAAGCAAATATGTGCAATCTGTGGCTAAGAACTTAACCTTCACGGTTTCAGCCCTTCGTGCCCTTCGTGCTCTTCGTGGATGGAAATTAATCGGCGCTGAGAACCGAAATTCCCAGCGCCCCTATGCTCTATGTTCAATGTTCTATGTTCTTACTCCCCAATCGTGCCGTTGCCTTTGCTCCATTGCATGGTGTAAAGGTTGTAGTAGCGGCCTCGACGAGCTAGCAACTCGGCATGCGTGCCCATTTCGCTAATTTGGCCACGATCAAGCACCACAATTTTATCGGCATTGGTGATTGTGCTGAGGCGGTGGGCAATTACAAAGCTGGTTCGACCCCGCATCAGCGTATCCAAAGCAGCCTGAATTTGGCGCTCGGTCGTGGTATCAACGCTGCTGGTCGCTTCATCCAAAATCAGCAAGCGTGGATCGGCCAGCAAGGCGCGGGCAAAGGAGAGAATTTGGCGCTGGCCAACACTCAAATTTACCCCATTCTCTCCAACATCAGTGTCGTAACCTTCGGGCATGCGCTCGATAAATTCGTGTGCCCCAACCGCTTTGGCTGCGGCAATCACAGCATCATCGCTCGCATCCAAACGACCATAACGAATATTTTCGGTAATGCTGCCGCCAAACAGGAAGGTATCTTGCAACACAATCCCCAATTGTTGACGTAAGCTGGCTTGAGTTACCTCGCGAATATCATGACCATCGACCAAGACCGCGCCATCGGTGACATCGAAGAAGCGCCCAAGCAGCCGAATGATCGTGCTTTTGCCTGCGCCTGTTTCGCCTACCAAGGCAATCGTTTCGCCAGGCTGGGCTTCAAGGGTTACATCGCGTAGCACTGGCTCGCCGTCAGCATAGCCAAACGACACATGATCAAACATCACATGGCCATGCACGGCTGGCAGGGCTTTGGCATTTGGTGCATCGAGCATATCTGGCTCGGTATCGAGTAACGCAAACATGCGCTCCGATGAGGCCATCGTCGATTGAAAGGTGTTGTAACGTTGGGCCAACTCCAAAATTGGGTCGAAGAAACGGCTAACATACAACACAAACGCCACCAAAACCCCCGGCGTAAGATTATCGCCGAGCACCAGCCAACCGCCAACACCCACAACCAAGGCCGTTGCCAACGATCCCATAAAATCGACCGCAGGAAAGAAGGTTGCCGCCAACCGTGCCGCACTAGTGTTAGCGTTGAAATATGAGCGATTCAAATCGTCGAAGTGCTCGCCATTGGCTGCTTCGCGCACAAAACTCTTGGTTACCCGAATGCCTGAGATTGATTCGTTCAAATAGCCGTTGATCAAGGCGATCCGTTCGCGAGTTGAGCGATAGGCGTGGCGCACGCGCACCCGCCAGTAGTTGGTTACAATTACCATAATTGGCAACACAGCAAAGGTGACCAGCGCTAATTTCCAATTCAGCAAGAGCATGGCAATCGTAATGCCCACCAGCGAGAAGGTTGCCCGCGTTAGCCCAGTAATCGACCAGGTAACAAAATCTTGCAACACATCAACATCGGAGATTAGGCGACTCATCAAGCGGCCAACACTGTAGCGATTGTAGAAATTGAGCGATAAACGCTGCAAATGGCGAAACAGTGCCGAACGCACATCAGCAACCACTCCCGTACCCACCACTGCCAGCAAGTGAATCCGTGAGCGGTTGGAGAGCCATTCGCCCAAGGAAACGACCGCAAAAATGATCGTCCAAGTGTAGAGCGAATCGAGCGATTGAGCTTTAATACCCACGTCAATTGCTTGGCCAATTACCCATGGCGAGACGACCGACAGCACCGTGCCAATAATCATCAGCACAATTGCGGCGGTCATGGTGCGTTTGTATGGCCCGATAAAGGCCAATAGTCGCCGCATCAACCGCGGATCATAGGCTTTGCCCAAGCTATTTTCATCGTCCTTGGGCAATAAATCGGCGACCTTTTTTTCTATCTCATCATCGCGCTTACGCGACGGCGCTAAAGCTTTGGTTGTCATAACACCCTCATGAAATCAAAAGGCAGAAGTCAAACGTCAAAAAACACCAACAAAGTCCGATGTTCTATGTTCTATGCTCTTTGTTCTTCAACAAGGCTTTCCTCTTGATCTTTGAGTTGCAGATCGTAGATGGTGCGATACAACCCTGGCTGGGCCAATAGCTCGGTGTGCGTGCCGTGCTGCACGACCTTGCCAGCCTCAAGCACCAGAATTTGGTCGGCATTTTTGAGCGTCAGCAAGCGTTGGGCAATCACAAAGGTTGTGCGACCTTGCATCAGTTGTTCAAGCGCTTGTTGAATTAAGTGCTCAGTTTCCGTGTCCACGCTCGATGTCGAGTCATCCAAAATCAAAATGCGTGGGTTGAGCAACAAGGCGCGGGCAATCGCAATGCGCTGACGCTGACCACCAGAGAGCGTGACTCCACGCTCACCAACTTTGGTTTGATAGCCTTCACTGAAATGTAGAATAAAATCGTGAGCACGCGCTGCTTTGGCCGCTGCCATCACTTCATCATCGCTTGCTTCAGGCCGACCATAGCGAATGTTATCGGCGATGCTTGAACTAAATAAAAATGAATCTTGTAGCACAATTCCAATTTGTTGGCGCAAACTTTGAATTGCCAAATCGCGCACATCGTGGCCATCGACCAACACCCGCCCTTCGATTGGGTCGTAAAAGCGTGGGATGAGATTGGTGATTGTGCTTTTGCCCGAGCCAGTTGGTCCCATCAAGGCCACAACTTGGCCAGGTTTGGCCTCGAACGAAATATCGTGCAAGGTTGGGCGACCACCTTCGCGATAGGCAAACGAAACATGCTCGAATTTAACGTTGCCCTGGACATGCTCCAACGCATGGGCATCAGGTTTATCGGCTAATTCATCAAAAGTATCGATAATTTCAAATACGCGGGCCGAGCTAGCTACCGCTGTAGCCGCCAAGTTGACTGTAAAGCCCAAGCGTTGGACTGGATTATTGAGCAACAACACATAGCTGATCATGGCGAATAACGAGCCAACCGTAATTGTGCCGTTCATCGCCTGCGGGCCTCCAATCCAGAGCAAAATAATCACGCTGATGGCAACCAAAAAGTTGAAAAAGGGCCAGCTATTGCCCCAAATGCGAATCACCGCAAAACGGCGGTTATACCACTCGCCATTATCACGATCGAATTTTTCAAGTTCATATGGCTCACGCGCAAAAGCTTTGACCACCCGAATGCCCGTCAGGCTTTCTTGCATCATGGTCGAGAGCTTGCCCATTTGCTCTTGAATTTTGGTAAACAGCGGCTCGACCGTGTTGCCAAAACGAATTGTGGCGTAGAGCAACACGGGCAAGGGCAAGAGCGCCAAGCCAGTCAAACGTAAATCTTCAACGACCATCGCCACGATAATGCCGAAAAGCAAGAGCATAGTTGAGCTAAGTTCCAGCAAACCAACCCCGACAAAGCGCTCAGTTTCGGTAATATCGCTAGTAGCGCGGCTCATCAGGTCGCCAGTTTGTGAACGATCATGGAACGAAAATGGCAGCCGTTGAATCGCATCGTAAAAACGATTGCGTAAATCGTAGGCTACCCGAAAGCTGAGCCATTCGCCATAATAGCGTTGAGCAAAGCCAAAAATCACCCGTACCACCGCCACGCCCAAAATGATCAGTGCTGTAATCAGCAACGCGCGACTTGAACCACTGGCAATGCCTTCGTCAATCGCTTGTTTGAGCAATTGCGGAATCGCGATGTTCAAGCCGACCGCCAATAGAGTGGAACCATAGGCATAGAACACTTGCCTAGGGTAAGGCCGTAGGTGCGCCAGTAGTCGTCGATACTGATCTAGATGCTTCACGCATGCCTCCTTTTTGATGGTTATCCCGAACCAGCAGACTATATAGTATATGCTAAAATGTGCATAACAATATCAGTCTTTGGTCGCATGATCATTTTCCAAATGGTTAGATCGTGGGTGAAAACCCAAGAACACATGGTAATTAAGCTGTTGGGTTTTGGGGGTTAGCAAGCTTGATTTAGCTGGAACCACTTACTTACTGCCTAGAGTGTTCAAGTTGCTGTTGTTAAGTATAGCTTTTGCTGATTCAAATTTTTTGTGCTATTGTGTGAGCAATTACAGATAACAACCGCTAGGGGAGCCATGTGGCTGAGATTTCGCAACGGCGAAAGACCCTCTGAACCTGATCTCGTTAGTCCGAGCGAAGGAAAGCGGCGTGGTTTAATCCCGCCGTGCGCGGGATTTTTGCATGCTGACCCCTAGCCAATGTTCAAGGAGTTTATTTCGTGAAACGTTGGTTACTCAGTTTTTTAACAATTGGTTCATTGGTTTTAGCTGGCTGTGGTGCGGCGGCTACACCAACCGCTGAAACCGCGATTCAGCCTACTCCGGCCACCACAGCAGCCGCTGATGTTACGCCTGCGGCAACCCAAGCAACCCAAGCGCCGACTGATAGCGGCCAGTTTGCTGGTCAAACCTTGGTGGTGGTTTCGCACGATAGCTTTGCAATCAGCAGCGACGTTATCTCAGGTTTTGAGCAAATGACCGGCGCAACTGTCCAAATTCTGGAATCGGGCGATGCTGGCGAGGCGCTCAATAAGAGCATTTTGGCTAAAGGTGCACCCTTGGGCGATGTGTTGTATGGGGTTGATAATACCTTTTTGAGTCGGGCACTTGATGCTGATATTTTCGAGGCCTACGCTGCCAAGAATATCGAGCAAATTCCTGCTGAATTGAAGCTCGATAGCCAAAATCGGGTTTCGCCGGTTGATGTTGGCTATGTCACGATCAATTATGATAAAGCTGCCTTGGCCGAGGCGGGCCTGAGTTTGCCAACCGATTTGCGCGATCTGATCAAGCCAGAGTGGAAAGGCAAGTTGGTGGTTGAAAATCCAGCAACTTCGTCACCTGGTTTATCATTTATGTTGGCGACGATTGCTCACTTTGGCGAGAGCGGCGATTATACGTGGCGCAACTTCTGGAGTGACCTGCGAGCCAATGAAATCAAAGTTGCCAGCGGCTGGGAAGAAGCCTATTATGGCGATTTTAGCGGAGCCAGCGATGGTCAATATCCATTAGTGGTGAGTTATGCGACCAGCCCAGCGGCTGAAGTGATCTTTGCGACAACGCCTTTGACCGATGCACCGACGGGCAATTTGTTGTTGCCTGGTGGCTCGTTCCAACAAATCGAATTTGTTGGGTTGCTGAAAGATGCCAAAAACCCTGAATTGGGTAAAGCTTGGATTGACTATATGCTGAGCGATACCTTCCAGAGCGATATTGGTGGGCAGATGTTTGTGTATCCAGCCCTGCCTAGTGCCAAGGTTCCGGCTGAATTTACCCAATATGCCCAAGTTCCCGATAAAGTGGCGACGCTTGCGCCAGCCGAGATTGCTGCCAACCGCGAGCGCTGGCTCAACGAATGGCAAGAAACTGTCCTGCGCTAAAAATAAACGACCCCTGCAAGCTTCAAGTCTTGCAGGGGTCGTTTTGATCTAAAACAAATTTAGTCGCCAGTGGTTTTGACTGCTGGCCAATCGCCAACCATCAACCCGCCGACAACCCCGATTAATGCGCCAAAGCCACCGCCGAGCAAATATTCGCCTGTGACTGTGGCCAAGCCCAAGCCGATCAACACACAGAAGGCAACCCCCGCAATAATTCGCTTGAGCCGACCAAGCATAGTCAGCGAAATAATCGAATTTGCGGTGATCAAATCGTTGCCATTGCTGGCGGGAGCAGCTGGTTTTGGGGCAGCAGGTGCAGCCGGAGCAGCAGCAGGCGTGGCGGCAACCACAGGTGCAGCAGCAGGAGCTGGAGTTGCAGCAACAGCGACTGGCGCAGCAGGTGCATCGCTAGCAGCCGCTTTTTTGGCAGCCCGAATCGCTTCCAACCGAGCCTTTTTATCATCCGACATATTAGCGCCAACCGCAGCGCTGGCTGGAGCCTCGGTTGTTGCCGCTACGACCGGCGCAGCAGGTGCAGGTGCTGCCGCAGGCTCTTCGCCAGCAGCCTTCTTAGCGGCATTGGCTGCGCGAATCGCATCGAGCCGCGCCTTTTTTTCATCGCTTGTATCAGCCATGTGCGTCCCTCAGATAGCAAAGATTAAATTGATCGACATCATTCCGATAGCACGTTATTCCCAATCGCAAACAAGCCAGTAATCCCCAACTCAATGAGTTAAGGCTTCCAACTCGCGCTGTATTGTATCATGCTTGGTTGGTCTTGGTGCAGCAATTTGGCGAGGAAAATGAGTTCCGTTAAGCCAGCCGTGCCGTTCCACCCAAGAGCACGGCTGACCTTTTCGGATTGAGAGGAAACGCACCTGTAGTATGCCGCCAACAGATGAGTATCAGGTGAGGAGGATGTCAATAAGCGATTAACGTTAACCACCAATTGTTTAACCAAATTCTCACCATCTGAGCTATACTTGGGCGGTTGTGGTTCGTCAAAGGAGACATTCAATGGGCTTGGTCGAAAGTATTATGAATTTCAGCGAAGGCCGTCGCACCGAGGTTGTGCACGCCATTCGTGATGCAATTACGGCAGTTGCCGGGGTGCAATTGCTCGATGTTCAATCTGACGCTGATCATAATCGCACGGTGATTAGTTTTGCGGGCGAGGCTGAGGCAGTTGGCGAAGCTGCCTTCCAAGCAACCCGCACCGCCCAAGGCTTAATTAATTTAGATACCCATCGTGGCGAACACCCACGGATCGGCGCGACCGATGTGTTGCCATTTGTGCCACTTGGCCAAACCACAATGAAACAATGTGTGGCCTTGGCTCGCAAAGTTGGCAAGCGGATTGGCGATGAGTTGGGGATTGCGGTGTATTTGTATGAAGAAGCTGCGACTCGCCCCGAACGCCAGAATTTGGCCGATGTGCGCAAGGGCGAATATGAGGCTTGGCGCAAAGCTATCGGGGTTGATCCAGCGCGGGAGCCAGATTTTGGCCCAGCCGTAGCGACACCAGCTGGGGCAACCGTGGTTGGGGCA
Source organism: Herpetosiphon gulosus (assembly GCF_039545135.1). Taxonomy (NCBI): domain Bacteria; kingdom Bacillati; phylum Chloroflexota; class Chloroflexia; order Herpetosiphonales; family Herpetosiphonaceae; genus Herpetosiphon; species Herpetosiphon gulosus. The sequence continues at coordinate 392,519 of NZ_BAABRU010000001.1, forward strand.
CGTCAGCCATTAATTGCCTATAACATCTATTTAAATACTACCGATGTAGAGATTGCCAAAAAAATCGCTAAATCGATTCGCTACCTTGGCGGTGGTTTGCGCTATGTCAAAGCCTTGGGCTTGTTGGTCGATGGCCGCGCTCAAATCTCGATGAACTTGGTTAATTTTCGTGGTACGCCAATTCATCGCGTGCAAGAGCTGGTACGCGCCGAGGCCATGCGCTATGGCGTGACAATTACCGAGGGTGAAGTCATCGGGCTTGTGCCGCAAGATGCACTGGTTGATGCCGCTGAGCATTATCTGCAACTTAATCGTTTTCGCCGCGACCAAGTGCTTGAGGCCAAATTGGCCACGCCAAGCGCCGCTGATACTTGGCTACCAACCAATACGTTCCAAGCCTTTGCGGCGGGCACGCCAACGCCTGGTGGTGGTTCGGCAGCAGCCTTGGCTGGCGCTTTGGCTGGCTCGTTGGGCCAGATGGTGGCTAATTTAACCGTCAGCCGCAAAAAATATGCAGCGGTTAAGCACAGCGTGCAAGCAGCCTTGGAGCGCTTGAGCGAAGCAACCACCAGCTTAGGCAAATTGGCTTTAGCTGATAGTGCAGCCTTCAATGCTATCAGCGTCGCCCGTAAATTGCCCGAAGAGCAAGCTGACCGAGCGCAACAATTGGCGGCGGTGATTGTCCATGCCTGTGAAGTTCCCTTGCAAGTGGCCCAACAAGCCGCCAGTTTGTTTGATGATTTATATTTGTTGGCGACCCAAGGCAACGTCAATGCCCGCACCGATGCCCAAGTTGGCGGCTATTTGGCCTATGCCGCAGTTAATGGCGCTGGATTAAATGTGTTGGTGAATCTTGGTGATTTAAGTGATAGCCAATTGCGCGAACAATTCAGCGCGGCGGTTGCCAAGCTGCGCCAACAAGCTGAACAAGGCTTGCAAAAACTGACGACACTCTAGGCAGGGTTATGCTACAATGAGCACATAGATCAACTTCTGCGTATCGCGAGGAGATTTTTCAATGGCTCGTTGGCTTCTGATTGTCGTTGGCTTGGCTGCTTTGGTGCGCGTCATCGACTTACAACGTAAACTTGATGCCGCCCGCTCACGTGGCGATATGTACCGCGACATCTCAGCCCGCCTTGATCGTCAATTGGCGGATTTGCAAAAGCACGTGTAAGCATACCTGATAGCTGCTTAAACGAGCCGCTCAATAATCCTTGTTTGGATTGTTGAGCGGCTCGTTGTTTAATCGGTCTTGCGGCGGAGCTATCAGTCGGCCATCAGGCGCTCGTCAGATCGGCATACTGGCGTAGCATGGAGTTATTAAGTACGCTGCCTCTGGAAACACAAGCCCATGGAGGTCGCCATGCTGACGACACTATTTTTTGTTGCGCTCCTGCTTGTGGCATTAGCCGCATTGCCGTATATCTCACGCTCAACGCCAGTGGTCGAGGATGATTCCGACGAGCCACAATTACGCATGAAGCCGACGCGCCAACGCTAAGGCGCTCTCAAGGTCGGTCACTTCGCCAGCCGCTTGGGCTTCACGAATCGCCTCAAGCAACGCCCCAACTTGGGGGCCGGCTGCTAAACCTAGCTCTTGCATCAGCGTGTGTCCATCTAATAAGGGCACACGTTTTTGTTCGGCCTCAGCATCCCAATAGAACCCGAGCATCGCATCTGTCCAAGCGGCTTGGTAGGCCCAATGATGTTCTTGCAGCAGCGGCCCGCGTGTTGCCATATGGTCGGCCAAGGCATGCAGCAAGGTATCGACGGCGCTTTCCTTTAAATCGCGAAAGAAGCGATAGGCCGCTTTAGCCGTGGTTTCGGGCTGCGAGTACAGCTGACCAGGCCGCATATGCCCCGCAATTACTTTACACATATATTCAATCTCTTGGTTGCTAAATCGTAGCCGCTGGTATACACCTCGGGCAATGTCAGCGCCAATCGTTTGATGCTCATGAAACGATACGCTACCATCGGGCTTATCGACCCGCGTCGCGGGCTTGGCACAATCGTGCAGCAAAATTGCCATTTTCCAAAGGGCGCGATGGCTGGCAGTCTGGCCAATTGGCTGTTGGATTTGGGCAACAACCTGCTCGGCCCATTGCAGTTGTAGCGTCAACTTGGGTAGCATGCGCAAGGTCGCGGGTTGTTGAAAAAAGGCTGGTGGATGCCAATCATCGGCCATTGCTGGCGGTGCTGGTGGCGTTGGCTGTTGATCATGTTCCAACTGGGCTAGCAGCCATTCGCCAGCAGTAATCGTTTCGAGCGAATGCTCCCACACATCCAAAAAGTGAATATTGGGCTGGCTGTGGCCATACATGGGGCGAATTTCAGGAATTAAGCTTGGCAAAAGATTAACGCGATCTAAATAACGCAGCCAGCTAGCACTCCAACGGGTGGCTAAAATTGCTAATAGCTCAACTCTCACCCGTTCAACCGCCACTTTATTGATCAATTCGGCATGCGCCATGATTGCCTGATCGGTTGCTAAATCAAGTTGCCAGCCGAGTTGGGCCGCAATTCGCACGGCGCGAAGCATACGCAGCGGATCGTTGGCTAAAGCCTTGGCTTGCACCATGCGCAGCGTGGCAGTGGCAATATCGTTCAATCCAGCATGAGGATCGATAATTTGGCCGAGTTGGGCTTGCTCGTAAAGCGGCGCGGCCATGGCATTAATTGTAAAATCGCGGTCGGCCAAATCGCTCGCTAAGTCGGCAGCGCGTAAATGGGCCAGATCGAGATACTTGCCATCGGCCAAGACAACTCGCCCAATATCGCGTTCAGCATCAAGCACCACCAAACTCGCGTTGAGCTGGTTAGCAAGGGTTTGAGCTAAGCCAATGGCTGGTTGATTGACCACTAAATCAACATCATGCAACGGGCGGCCAATCACTAAATCGCGCAATGTACCGCCGACGACCCAGGCTGGCTGCGAACCTAAAAGTTGTTTAAGCACACTCAACGCATGGCGTAAACTCAGGTAGGCTGAGGTTTGGGGCAACTGAATATGGTTAATCTTCATACAAAACTCACTTTGGGCAGCTATGCTCTATAATTGGGGGATAATTGAACCCACCGAATGGCGAAAGGACTAAAGGCAATGAGTTTGACCGTAACGCAAACCGCGCTTGATGGCGTTGTCATTATTAAACCAAGCGTGTTTGCCGATGAACGCGGCTTCTTCCTTGAAACATACCATCAGACCAAGTTTGCTGACCTCGGTCTGCCTACCGATTTTGTGCAAGATAATCACTCACGTTCCAAGCAAGGGGTACTGCGTGGTCTGCATTATCAAGATGAGCGCCAGCCAATGGCAAAACTTGTGCGTTGTAGTGTTGGCAGTATTTTTGATGTTGCTGTTGATTTACGAGTTGGCTCGCCCACGTTTGGCAAATGGGTTGGGGTTGAGCTAAGCGCCGATAACTTTTTACAATTTCTGATTCCTTCGGGCTTTGGCCATGGCTTTGTAGTGCTTTCGGAGTTTGCCGAGGTGCAATATCGCTGTACAGGTTTATATGCGCCTGAGACTGAAGGTGCGGTGCGCTGGAATGACCCACAAATTGGGATTGAGTGGCCAATTAGCGAACCAACGCTCTCAGGCCGCGACCAAGCTGCAATGAGCCTCGAAACGTATCTTGAAAATCCAGCCTTTCAATATCGTGGCTAAGTATTTCGCTAGCTTAACGATTGAAAACAGCGTCGCGTCTTTCTCCGCAATAATGGGAGAAGGGCACGGCGCTGTTACGGTTAACGCTTATTGTTTGGTGGGCGACCCTACAAAATTACCACGAAACCCCATCTTTTTTGGCATCGAAGGTTTCCAAATCAAGCTCCATTGGTGGGCGCACTGCAAAATCGGTATATTCTTGTTGCTTGAGTGGAGCTAAAACCGAAGCAATAATGGTGACCACTAAGCCCAGCATAATTGCCAAGAAGGCCAAAGCCCCAGCTGGCGAATCATCGGCAAACAACATCATTGGCACAACAATAAACGAAAGCACTGATAACAAAAGTACAAATAGCGTGCCAATAATCGAATAGCTACGCTTGTTGGTCAAAGGTTTGTTTGACTCACTGGCCATTGATTGCTCACTCCTTAAACATGGTTGGTGGTTGCTACGCTCTATTTTAGCGTAACGCAGGGCGCTTGTAAAACGCCACACCCGCCAACATTGCTGTTGACGGGTGCGACTGACGTTGTTCGATTGCAAACTAAGGAAGAACGAGCAGCTTATTGAAGGCTTACATCATCAACAAAGAACGATGTAATCAATGAGCTATCTGTTGTGGTTTCAAAGCGGATGCGAACCGTTTGACCAGCATAAGCGGCCAAACTCAAACTTTCAGCTACCCAAGCGTTCTTGGTGTTGACATTCGAGCGGGTCGCCAGGGTTCCCAATAAGGTTCCGCTGGTATTGTAGACCCGAACGCGCAGGTAGTCGTAAGCCGTTGTGCTACCTTCGGCAGTGGTTTGATACCAGTAGAAGCTCAACGACTTGCCTGCTGGTACGGCCAAGGTTTGGTAGATCCCTTCGCTGGCATTGTTGTAGCCACCCATATAAACGCTGTAGCTACCAGTGCGTGGGCGGGTGGTATCGATCAAACCATAACCACCGCTTGAGGCTTGCGTCCAACCAGTTGTGCCGCTTTCGAAGCCACCATTGACGATGCTACCGCCGCCTGGAGGTGGGGTTGCCGTTGGTGGAACCACGGTTGGGGTGGTTGGAAGTGGCGTGCTAGTTGGCGGCGTTGGAGTTGGGGTTGAGCCACCGTTGTTGACAGCATTGTAGACGTTGATCCGACCACAAGTCCAGGTGCTACCGGTGCCGCTGATGCGATCTGAGGTCGAGCAGATGCGGTCGCGAATTTGGCTATTGGTCAAGCCTTGTGAGGCCAACAAACCAGCCAAACCAGCAACGTGTGGCGTAGCCATCGACGTACCGTTGATGGTGTTGTAGCCACTGTTAATCCAGGTTGAGTAGATGCTCGAACCTGGGGCCGCCACTTCGACCCACGAACCGTAGTTCGAGAACGATGAGCGAGCATCGGTTGAGGTCGTTGAGGCAACGGCAAAACAGTTGGTGTAGGCGGCTGGATAGGAACTGGTGGTGCTTGAGGTGTTGCTGTTACCAGCAGCACAAGCCAAGAACACCCCGCGACCCCAAGCGTAGTCAACAGCATTTTGCAAGGCCGTTGAACCACCACCACCAAGGCTCAAGTTGATGACCTCTGCACCATTGTCAGCAGCGTAGGTGATCCCGTTGGCCACACCAGCCAACGTCCCACTCCCACTGTTGTTCAATACCCGCACAGGCATCACCTTACAATTTGGACATGTGCCAGCACCACCAGTGCTGTTATTCGTCTCAGCGGCGCTTGTACCTGCAACGTGGGTACCGTGGCCATTGCCGTCAGTGGGGGTTGAGTCGTTGTCGATATAGTCGTAGCCAGCCACCATCTTGGCATCAAGATCAGGGTGGTTGCTTTGAACCCCTGTATCAACAACAGCAATCACCACGCTGCTGCTCCCTTGGGTGATATCCCAACCGGTATATGCACGGATGACACCCCATGCCCATTGTGAGCTTTGGCTTGGGTCATTGGGCGTAAAATTCACAGAATAAATAAAGTTGGGTTCGGCATATTCGATATTGGGATTTTGCTTCAAGTTAGCTAAGAAAGCTTCGCGGCCTGCGAGGGTATCGTTGCTCTTGAGGCTCGCAACTTCGATCACTTCTGCATCAAGTGCTGCAATGCGATCGATTTGCACCGCGCCAAGGGCTTTGAGGGCTGAGCTGCGGTTGGCTTTGCTAGTCGTGGCTTTGAATTTGACCACAAATTGGCCTGCCACTGCTGGAGCAGCAAAATCAACTCGTTCAACTGGTTTCGCAGGAGTACGGCTTTGACCAAATGAAGGGTTTGGAGCACTGAAGATAATCACGAGACTGCAGATCAAGACGAATGAAACAAACAGACGCTTCAAGGGTGCCTCCTCAATATGTGGATTGCAAATTTACCATGGGCAATCCCAAAACCGACAGTGGTTGGATTACCGCACGTACACATCATTGTTTCGAAGGAATCGGTGAGGCCGTTGGGTTCTTCCGAAGTCGCATGCCCCTTTCTGTGGATGAAGTAAGTGGCCAGTCGAACAACGTCGGGATACTCAAGTGGTCGAGTACATGACATATATTAAATCATTTTAACGAATTTGTCAAAATTATTAATATTTATTTGGCATAGGCTAAAAACACAACCATCACGAAATCGCTGATCTCGTGATGGTTGCTAGAGTTTATTGAACGGTCAGTTTAGAAAATGATAATCATGAAATCCTCCCCAAGATAGTGCATATGGCCTCAACACAACCAAAATATAGCTGTGAATTCACAAAGCCTCGTTGATCCTGGCGACGAGCATTGCTCATCGGTCGTGTTCCACCCTGCATTGGGAAGATCAGCAGTTGGTATCCGAGGCTTGCACACCCTCAATCTTAGAAGATTATTACCATAAACAGACCCCCAAATGTTATGTCAGTTCGATTATGCTGAATTCATTTAGAAAATGATAATCATGGTAGCCTCCCTCGCTATTTACACGGGGATGTTCCGGTAAACCGAGCAAGATCCGGTGGAGTTTATTGGTGTTGGGCGATGATACGTTAGCTGTAGGAATGTTGGATGTGTGGTGAGATTCCTCCTTAACGCCAGAGACCTCTCACGTTGAAACCATTGGTGGCTGATCAGGCTGATTCCTAGGCCGAATAGCCGTGATTCACTACAAAAATGGCTTCTACAGGCTATCGTAGGTAGGTTGTTAGGCCTATTGTACCTGTACAGCAGTTTTTTGTCAAAATTATTAATGGTTCTTTGGTACTAAAGGGGGGATAGCTATCCCCCATGAAGTCGCTAAAAGGTTTAACCCTGGCCTGAAAAGCATGACCTTGGTCCTATAATGCTGCATAGTACAGTCTCTACTCTAGCACTAGACTACAAAAAAATACCCCCCAAGGGGGATATTGAATCTATACCATTAATTTTTAGCGTCACGGTTGCGCAAAATGATTAATTATGTTCAAAATGGCTTCAAATTGGCTTGGTTGCTGCAAAAATGTGTCAATAAGCGCCTAGCCGTTGCGTTTTAGGCGGCCTGTGCGTTTGGCATATTCCTCGCCACGCAAGAAAATCCATAAGCCAAAGGGCACCAGCAACAAACCACTGCCCAATAACGGCAATAGATAGCTGGCCCAGAGGTCGAACGGCCCAGCATTATTTTGCAAAGCCCGCCGCATGCCTTCCAACACATAGGTCGCTGGCGAAATTGAGGCCAGTGGTTGCATCCAAGTTGGCAACACGCTAATGGGATAATACACGCCCGAAACCAACAAAATCGTGGCTTTGACGATGTTGGTCATCTGTGCTCCGCGCTCAGGAAACAGTAATGGCAAAACTGCCGCGACAATTCCTAAGCCAATAAAGCTGATACTGCCCGTCAGCAAGATGACGGTTGCACCCAAGAAGTTGGCATTCTCAAGGCTAATTTGAAAAAACACCGCCACAAAGGCCAAAATAATGCCGGTATGAAACAAGCCCCAGAAGATTGCAAAAATCGTTGTGCCCAGCATGTGGGTCAGCCGCGAAATCGGAGCCATAAAGGTATATTCAATCGTGCCTTCCCATCGTTCCCACTGTACCGATTCAGCAATACAATCAAACACTACTGCCAAATAGTGCCAAACCAATGTCCCGACAATCAAATATAAAATCGTGGCGTTAATCGTTGCTTGGTCGAATTCTTGGCCAGTAATCGCCCCAACTGCCTTACCAATAAAGGTGATCGATAAGGCATTGACGATCGAATAGATCAACCAAACAACTTCCCAGCCCCAATAACGTTTAATTAAGTTGATATTGCGCTCAACAAATGCATACGATGCGCGAGTTTCGCGCCAAAATGAACGCCCAAATGCCATAGCTCGCTCCTTGTTTTACGATGATGGGTAGTTGCTGTATGCATTGTACTGCGTTCTGCATCATGCTAAATCCGCCAAAAGGCAGAGCGAAGGATGAAGGATGCATTATGAGGGATGAAATTAAGAACAGAGAATATAGGGTTAAGTCAGAAGTCAAAAATCAAAAGGCAAAATCGGCATGGGAATTTAACGTAGAGGTGCAGAGTTTCAAAGAATGAAAGATGAAGGATCAGTGGGCAGAATCATAATCATACAAATCTGTGGCAATCTGTGGCTAAAAACAGCCTTCGCGCTCTTCGCGTTCTTTGTGGTTGCGTTCTTCGTGCCCTTCGTGAGTTCAACTTAACTGACCCCTGATCCCTAGCCCCTGACCCCTAAACAACAAACCCACACCTGAATTTACTCAGATGTGGGGTTTAACTTAAAAATGCTAAGTTTAGGCGGTTACATTTTTGCCAAGCGCTGCTAGCATATCTTCGATGCGCGTGAATTTGACTCGTGGCCGACCTGTGGCCGCACCATTGGCAACTTCAATCTCGTCGAGGCGTTGCCAATCGGCAAAGGTTACGTAGTTGGGTTGGCGTTCTTGCACCAATTTTTCAATGCTCTCACGCTCGGCATGGCTTGGATTGAGCACTTGCCCAGCTACCAAATCTTCGAGCATACATTGCACTGTTTCAACTGCATCAGGCTTATTGGTACCAATTACACCACTTGGGCCGCGCTTAATCCAGCCAGCGGTATATTCGCCAACTTTGGGCTGTTGGCTGGTTGGGTCGATAATGCGGCCTTTTTGGTTGAGGAAGGTTCCCCAGCGTTCGTTGAATGGTACATCGACCAGCGGCGAACCACGATAGCCGACCGAACGGAAAACCAAGCCAACTGGTAAATCTTCGGTCTCACCAGTTGCCCGTGAGGCGATGCTGCCCGATTCGCTGGCGTAGAGTTCGTTTTTGGCCAAACGCAAGCCAGCCACCCGCCCATCGCTATCGCCTAAAACTTCAGTTGGGCTAACCAAGAAGCGGAAAATCAGGCGGCGTTTTTTGCCTGCGGGCGCACGTTGAGCGTAGCCTTGCAGCAACTCGACCTTCTTCTGAGCGGCTTTATCGCCACCAGCTTCCAAATCGGCGCGGCTCACATCGTCGAGGGCAACTTCGCTGGGAATCGCCACCACATCGGCTTCTTCCAGCTCGCCCAATTCTTTGACTTCGGGAGTGGTAAAGGCCGCTTGAGCAGGCCCACGTCGCCCGAGCAAATACACTTCTTTAATATTGCTTTTGCTCAGTGCTTCCAACGCATGGTCAGCAATATCGGTACGCGCCAATTCTTCATGCGAGAGACATAAAATCCGCGCCACATCAATTGCCACATTGCCAACCCCAACCACCGCCACCCGCTCTTGCGAGAGATCGAATTGTAAATGGCGATAATCGGGATGGCCGTTATACCAGGCCACAAAGGCGGTCGCCGGAAAACTATTGGTCAGATCCTCGCCAGGAATCCCCATATGACGATCACTTTGCGCACCAGTGGCATATAAAATTTGATGATAGTGTTCAACTAAATCGGCGTGGCTGAGATCTTTGCCATATTCCACATAGCCAAAAAAGCGAAAACGGGGATTTTTAGCAACCAAATTAAAGGCCTTAGTGACGGTCTTGATTTTCTGGTGATCGGGCGCAACCCCACCGCGAACCAAACCAAACGGTGTTGGCAAACGGTCGAACATATCAACTTCAACAACCAGATCGCTTTGTTTGAGCAAGTGATCCGCCGCATAAAATGCCGATGGCCCAGAACCAATGATCGCAACCCGTAATGGCTGCGCTTCAGTTCCCACAGTTGTCATGATCGCAATCCTTTTGAGCGTCTAGCCCTCTTCGATAATTTGAGTTTCGAGGGTATCGAGCTTACCTTCATATTCCCCAAGTTGCGCCTTGACCACATCGCCAATCGATACAATTCCAAGTAAGATGTCGCCATCAAGAATTGGTAAGTGGCGGAAGCGGCGGTTGGTCATGGTTTGGAGCACGGCTCTAAGATCATCACTGGGGCGACCGGTTATCACATTGGCCGTCATCACATGCTGCACTTGGCGCTCAAAAATTGCCGGGTCTTGGGCTGCGGCCCGAATAATATCTCGCTCGGAGATAATTCCGGCAATTCGATCATCTTCAATTACCACCAATGTGCCAATGTTGTGTTCAGATAAAATCGCCACGGCTTGGCTCAGCGGGGCTTGCGGAGTAATCGTATGAATGATAGGACTTTTGGTAGCGAGCACATGCTTGATCTTCATAGCGTACCTCCAATCTAGCAGCGAATGGGGACGATGTAGGGCAACGATGCCATGCTGATAGTATCATACTTATGTCGATCCCGATATGCAAGATCAATGCCCACCACGCTTAATTGATAATTAATTTTGGTCACAATCGCTCTATTTGAAATTTCTTGCGAGGTTGTATGCTTGATCCCCAGGTTTTTTCAACCAAACGTTTGATTGCTAGCGCGATCAGTCTTGAGCATGCCGATCTGCTGGCTGCAATGCACCAAAATCCGACGGTGATGGCAACCCTCGGCGGTTTGCAAGATCGTCAACGTACCTTGCAAGGCTTGCACAATCAAATTGCTGATTGGCAGCAGGCCGGTTATGGATTATGTATTTTTCATGATCGCGCCAGCGGAGGCTTTGTTGGGCGCGGTGGTTTACGTTTATTGCAACTCGATGAGCAGCCTGAAACTGAAATTGGCTATGCCCTGCTGCCAGAATGGTGGGGCCAAGGCTTAGCGACCGAAATTGCCAGCCAAGCGCGAACGGTCGCCTTTGAACAATTGCAGTTAGCGTCGATTGTGCTTTTCACTATGACCACCAACATTGTTTCGCAGCGGGTTGCCGAAAAATTAGGTATGCGCTATGAACGCCATTTTGAACGAGCCAACCTGCCACATGTACTTTTTCGCCAAACCAAATCAGCTTGGATCGTTAATCGAAACCTGAGATCGATCTAAATTATTAGTAAAACAAATGCCTAAAATCCTCAAGCAGTTGCTGAATGGCTATCTATTTGGCAACTGCTTGGCTTTGAATTCTAAAGAAATACTTAAGATTTTAATTGACTCTTTAAAAATCTATACTATTATCGCTGGTGGGAATGTTCCTATCTTTGCTCTGGACTCTTGGACATTCACACGCGTAGCCATCGCATTCTCGCCTCGTTCTTGCCACGATCAATACCCAATGCTGAGTGTCCTCAATCAAAGGAGATTGTCGCCATGTGGTCGAACCTGAGCCGTTCGCGGTCGTTGTTGACCATTGCGCTCCTTGGGGTCTTGCTTGGTTCACTGAGTTTGTTACCAACGCACACCACCAAGGCCGCGATTACCGCCTATCAAGCCGCCGATCCAAATCTCGCCCCGTATGCCCAAAATGTGCTCGATCGCTTCGTTCAATACAAAGGTCAGTATTGGCTCGGCGGTCAGCAAGAAGTCCACTGGGATAATTCGCGTAAAGACGAAATGTCGAATGCAGTCTTTGCTCGCACCAATCCACAACGTTACCCCGCGCTACGTGGCTGGGATTTTCCGATCGGCGGCGCACTGCCCAACGATGGACAATGGATGATCGACGCGATCATCAGCGATTGGACCAATGCCAAAGTTATTCCAACCATTAGCCAACACTGGACACCGATTGCAAGCCAAGGCACCAATCACCAAGATATGTTTACGGTGGTTGATATTGATCGAATGTTTGTTGATGGCACTGCTGAACGCAATAATTATCTGATTTGGCTTGATAATATTGCCGATGACTTGCAGCAACTCGAAGATGCCAACGTGCCAGTGTTGTGGCGACCCTACCACGAGGCTGGTGGCGGTTGGTTCTGGTGGGATAAAGATAACGGAGCCACCAATTATCGCCGCCTTTGGGATGATATGTTCACCTATTTGGTGACCACCCGTGGCCTACACAACTTGATCTGGGTCTGGACACCTGGGGTCAAAGGGGTCAGCACAGCTTGGTATCCCGCTGGTCAAGCCGATATTTTGGGCAGCGACGTGTATAACGAAACTTCGGGCAACTATGTGAGTTGGTATGAAGATCTTGGGCGTTTCTCGCAAACCAAGATTAAAGCCCTCAGCGAAACCGACTACATGATGGACCCAGCCCTGTTGACCAGTGCCCCATTTGCTTACTTTATGATTTGGCATACCGATATGTTTTATCGCAATACCGATAGTCGCATTCAAAGCACCTATGCTCACTGGGCAACCTTGAATCGTACCAATGTTGGTCAACTTTGGAATGGTACGCTTGGGAGCGCTCCCACAGCAACGCCTGGTACACCAACGCCAACGCCATTGCCTGGGATCGTCGTCAGCGACTTCGAAGATGGCACGCTGCAAGGCTGGACTGGCACAAACCTCGTTTCAGAGCCAGTTGTCAACAGCGAATGGGCTGCCAATGGCCAACGTTCGATCAAGGCCCAAGTTAATTTAGCCGCTACGCCTGCCGATATTCGGCTCGCGCAAGCACTGGATTTGACGGGACAATCACGCATCCAAATTCGCCTGAGTGCCCAAAATGTTGGGAGCGGTCTCAGCGCTAAACTCTACATTAAGACTGGTAGCGCTTGGAATTGGAAAGATAGCGGAACTGTGCTGATCGATTCGGGCACAAGTTTGCTGACGATTGAATTGGCGGGCGTGCCCGATATCAACCAAGTGCGCGAGTTGGGGGTTGAATTCAATGCACTTGCTGGCAATAGTGGCACAGCAACGATCTACGCCGATTATCTAACCGTAGGCGTGGTCAATAGTAACCAGCCAACCCCAACTACGGGGCCAACTGCCACTGCGACCCGCACGCCAACCGCCACGCCCACCGATATTCCACCGCCTTCGCGCACGCCAACCCAAATACCAACGGCCACACGCACGCCAACCCAAGGCCCAACCTCGACCGCAACCAATGTTCCAACGATCACACCAACCACTATTCCAACCGCAACACGTACCCCAACCCAAGTGCCAACAGTTACGCCAACCAGCACTGGCGGCGCTTGTAAAGTTGATTTCAAGATCACCAGCCAATGGGGTGTGGGCTTTATCGCCGATGTTACCGTGACCAATCTCCAGCCAAGTGCCTTAAACGGCTGGAATGTGAAATTCAACTTCCCTGGCGGCCAAACCATCAGCAACCTCTGGAACGGCACGCTCAGCCAAAATGGCAGCGCAGTTACCGTCACCAATGCTAGCTGGAATGGCTATCTTGTAGCCAATGGTGGCACAGCCAACTTTGGTTTCCAAGGTGTTGGTAGCCCGCCAAGCTTGCCAAGCAACGCCTTCCAACTCAATGGAGCCACCTGCCAATAAGCTTAATTTCAGCGGAATAACGACGATCCTAGCAATAGGATCGTCGTTAGCATTTAAGCACCTAGGTGCTAGCTTGAAGCTGGTATGATGAAATAACTGGCTTATAGGTAGCACCCATGATTTTTATTCTGCAATCGATCGCCCTGGCAATTTCCATTTTCAATGCAATTATCTGTTTGTGGTTGGGCATGACCGTGGCGCTTGATGGCGGGCGTGAACGTGGCCCACGTTTGGCGGCGGCTGGTTTATTGATGGCTGGTGTGTTCTTTTTGATTCACGCGGCGATTATTGGGCGTGGCCCGCCAGTCGTTGATGTGGGCTTGCCCTTTTGGTGGCGAGTGATCAGCGTGGTTTCGTTGCTTGCGCCCTATGCCTGGTATGCCACGATGATCTGGTATACCGGAGTAAGCGGCAAGAGTCTGCGGATTCATAAATTGCTGCTGTTTACCATGGGCGTTTTTATTGGAATTTTGGGCTTGGTGCTGACGGCAATTTACCCTTTGCCCCAAGAAGCGCGGATTTTGGCTCTGAAAATTGTACCAGCTTGGTTAGTTGCTAATTTGCCATTTATTGTGGCAGGCTATCTTTTGGCCTTGATTATGTGTTTTAGTTTGCCAATTCATGCTTTATTGACTGGCCCGGGTCGGCGCAACAACTTGCCACATCAAGCATGGCTGCGGGTGCGATCATGGCTGATTCGTACCTCATTGCTGGGGTTGCTGGCCGGAATTGTGGCATTAATTGGGGCGGTGATCGTATTTTCGCAAGGTGCATCGGGTCGCACACCCGAGGTTGCTTGGCTGGCAGATCGCGCAATCGAACTGTTTTTTCAGCTTGATGTGATGGTGTTAATTGTGGTGGCAGCGGCCTTGGGTGCTGCTGGTCAGGCCATGGGAGCCTACGCCGCCTTTACTGATCGCCCCTTGCCGCAGTGGAATCGCATCGATCAATGGCGCTGGTTGGTAGCGATTGCTGGTGGTTTTGCCTTGATGGTCGGGGTCAGCTCAGCGCTGCAAGTCGCTTCGATCTACATTGTGTTGTTTGCCACGACCTTGGCTTCGCTGGCCTATGGCCTGTTGAGTTGGCGCTATCGGGTGGAGCACGAAGCCTTTATGGAGCGTTTGCGCCCGTTCGTCGGCAGTTTGCACTTTCAGGATCGTTTGTTGGATGGCGGAGCAAGCCTTTCGGCTTCGGTCGAAGGCTTGGTTGAGGCGGTCAGTCGTGATGTGCTGCGGGCGGAACGTGCTTGTTTGTTGCTGCGCGATGCGGTGCCAGGCCTGCCCAACGTGATTAGCTATCATTGGGGCCAAACCCCAATTCCGCTACTTGAACAATTGCCAATTTCCAACGAGCGGCGAACTTCGGGTATTCGGCTTGAGGCCCAAAGTGGTGCCGAGTGGGCTGTGCCTTTGTGGGATGGACGTGGTTTGGCTGGAGCGTTGGTGCTTGGTTCGCCCCAAGCAGGTGCGGTGTATAGCGAAGAATTGATGGAAGTAGCAGCGGCCTGCTGTGCTCGTTTGACCGATGCACTGGCTGGCGAACGAGCTGCCCGCATGTTGGGCGATGTGTTGCGCCAACGGATTGCTGAAGTCAAAGTCTTAGGTAGCCAAGGGCGACGCACCTTGCACGATGATGTGTTGCCGCAAATTCATGCCGCCTTGATTCATCTGAGTGCAGTTTCGGCCAACGATCCTATGGCCCAACAAACAATTCAGGCGTTATCGGAGGCCCATACCAAACTCTCGGCGCTGATTCGCTCGTTGCCGCCAGCTACGCCGCATCGTTTGGCCCAAGGTGGTTTAGCCCAAACCTTGCACGACATGGTTTTGGTTGATTTTGGCAATGCCTTTGATCAGGTCAGCTATACGGTTGCACCTGCGGCAGAAGCACGTTTGGCTGATACGCCGCAATTTATCGGCGAAGTGGTTAGCTATGCCCTGCAAGAAACCCTGCGCAATGCCGCCCGCCATGCCCGTGGCAACAATCCTCGCCGCAATTTGCAGATGCGGGTGCAAATCGATTGGCAACATGGTTTAGTTGTCGATATTTGCGATGATGGCGTGGGCATGCAAACCCATCAAGCAAGTTCATCGGGCAGTGGGAGTGGCTTGCGCCTGCATCGTGGTTTGTTGATGGTGATTGGTGGCAGTCTGAATATTGCTACACCAGAGCAGGGCGGCACGCATATTCATATTCAAGTTCCTGAAGAACTATGGAATTTGCCAGTGCTGGAGCCAGAAGAAATTGCCTAAAACCACAAACGGCTCGCATAATGGAGCCGCTTGTGGGAGAGAAGAGAGAGGAGAAGGTTTGATTTCATTATAGCTATCTCAGCTAGATTGTCAAATTAGAGAAGTGTTAACAAGCTTAATCTGGTAAGCTATAGTGTTGGGCAATTAACTGTTGATAATTCTGCCACTCGGTTCGCCAACGCTGCCCATCCCAGCCCAATTCCTCAGTGCAAATCGCTTGAATTTGAGCCTGATATTCGGCTGCACCATTTGGCAATAATAAGCCCAAACGGCTGCGCCGCAACAGCAAATCGCCTACATTGGTTACAGCTTCATACCTCGCCGCCCAACGAATTTCGGCCCACAAACTTGGCAAATCGGCAATTGAACAAAACTCATGGTTGGGCAATTCTTGCAGCATCAAGGGTGCTTCGGCGGCATAACGCCCCAATAGGCGTTGTTTGATGCTTGGGGCGAGCGTGCCAGCCAAATTGCTTGGCGCAGGATTCAGGCGTGGTGCGTTCGGCCAAAGCTTGATCTGTGGTAAGCGTTGGCGTAAAAGCTGCAAGGCTTCGAGCGCAATCAAACGAAAGGTGGTTAATTTGCCACCTGTGACCGTCAACAAGCCTTGCTCTTGCCATAGCACATAATCGCGCGATTCTTTGGATGGATCACTAGCTCCCGTATCGACTACAGGTCGCACCCCGCTCCATGTCGAAATTACATCGCTCAAACTTAAATTTAAACTTGGAAAGGCAGTTTGGGCAGCTTCAAGCAAATAGGCAACTTCAGTAGGGCTGATGCTTGGCTCGTGCCATAAATCCGCTGAATGATCAAGATCGGTTGTTCCAACGATGCTCACACCTTCCCACGGTACAAAAAAGACTGGCCGCTGATCGCGTGGATGCTCCAAATTGATCGCTTGGGCGAGCGGTAATTGGGTTTGGCTAAATACTAAATGGCTACCACGCAAGGGGCGCATTTTGGCTGGCGCTTGAATCTGCTGGCGCAGTTGATCGACCCATGCACCCGTAGCATTCACTATCGCTGTAGCTTTGAGGGTTTGCTGGCGCTGGCTGAGCTGATCGCGCACGACTACCCCAACTACTTGCTCGTTTGCTCGTACCAATTGCTCAACCGCTGCATAATTTAATACCGTGGCTCCAGCCGCCGCCGCTTCGCGCAAAATCCGCAAAACCAAACGGGCATCATCGGTTTGGGCATCGCTGTAGCGTAAACCAGCCGCTAAGTTGGCATCATCAAGGTAGGGCGCTTGTAAACGCAAATTTGCCATGCTCAGATAATGCTGTTCGCGGCGACGTGCAAGCGCATCGTAGGCCAATAAGCCAGCCTGATAGACCCAGCGCTTGAGTGGTTTGCCCTGTGGCAGGCCAATTAAAAAGCCCAATGGTGCAACCAAACCAGGTGCTTCATTTAAAAGCTGTTCGCGCTCAACCACCGAATCATAGGTGACGCACACTTGACCTTGAGCTAAATAGCGCAAGCCACCATGAACTAATTTTGATGAGCGGCTTGAGGTTCCCCAAGCAAAATCGCGAGCTTCAAGCAATAGCGCTTTGAGGCCTGAGCGGGTGGCTTCGCGCACTAAGCCTGCGCCAGTAATTCCACCACCAATGATAATCACATCCCACGCTTGATCGAGCGCTTGCCAAGTGCGCTCACGCCAAGCAGCGTTCCATTGCAACTGCGGATTCATTGGCCATCCTCGTATAATTTGGCGGGATTGAGCAAGCCCTGCGGGTCGAAATGTTGGCCAAGTTGTTGCAATGCGCCAATTCCCAAGCGGCCTTTTTCGGCTTCGAGATAGGGGCGATGATCAAGCCCTACGCCATGTTGATGGCTAATTGTGCCGCCTGCAGTCACAATTGCTTGGCTGGCAGCGGTTTTCAAGGCTTGCCAACGGGCTAAAGTTGCCTGCGCATCGTTGCCAAGCCGAAAAGCATAGGTCGTGTAAATGCTTGAGCCAGTTGGGTAAAAATGTGAAAGATGGGTGAATACATGCACCTGTTCGTGCTCAGCTGCTAATCCATTGCGCAAGCTGTGTTCCAAGCTATGCAACAATGGCGTAACATTCTCCCATGTCGTGGCGGTTTCGACCGTATCTACGCCATAGCCCAACTCCCACAGCCGATTGCGTAGATAAGGCGCACGAAACCGCCCCGTCTGCCAAGCTTTGCCAAAGCTTTGGCCGATATGAACGCCACCATGTTGGCGAGCCAAGCTCAAAACTGCTTGGCGACTAAGCTGAACTTGGGCTTGGCTGCCAATAAAGCCAACCAACAGCATGCATTTTTCCGAGCCAACGCCGCGTAATTTCAAAAAGCCTTCGAGCAAGCCAATCGCTCGTTCATGGCCAGCCAACGCGAGGTTGGTTATGGTTTCGGTGGGCGTGCTAAGCCGCAACATACCCAATGGTAAGTTGGCTTGGGCGATCGTTCGCGCGGCAGTTTGGGCTTGCTCCCAGCTTGCAAAGAAGATCGCATGGACGACATCAAGCTCTGGAATCGGGCGAATTCGCACGGTCGCCTCGGTGATAATCCCGTAGCGTCCTTCTGAGCCAAGCAGCATTTCACGCAGGTCAGGGCCAGCCGCCGAAGCCGGAAAGGGCGCTAATTCTAACGAGCCTTGGGGAGTTTCAACTCGCCCACCTGCCCAGAGTTGTTCAATTCGCCCAAAACCAAGCGATTGCTGGCCACTAGAGCGGGTGGCAATCCAGCCGCCCAGCGTCGAAAGCTCGAACGATTGGGGAAAATGGCCGAGCGTAAAGCCCACAGCCCGTAATTGAGCCTCAAGATCTGGGCCTTTGATTCCAGCGCCAAAGCGTGCCAGCCGCGCAGTTGGGTTGATTTCCAGTAGCCGATTGAGCTTGGCAAGGCTAACAGTTAATATGGGTCGCTCGCCTGCAACTGGATTAATATGGCCAGCCACGCTGGTTCCACCACCATATGGAATCAGGCTAAGATTGTTGGCACTAGCCCAATCGATCAATTCGCGGACTGCTTGACTGGATTGGGGAAAAGCCACGCCATCGGGAATTTGGCCCAACTCGCCGCTGCGCGTAGCCACCAAATCGGCAAAACTCTGGCCACGCGCATGGCGAATCCGCAACTCAGGATCGGTGCTAATTAATTCGTGGTGTGGCAAGTGTGATGCTGGAACTTGGGCAACAATCTCGGCCAAGCTAATATCGCTGGGAGCAGTGCCAACCCCAATTAATTGCTTGAGCAAGCCTAAAATACCAGCTTTAACCGGATAATCTTTGCTCTCATCGCCCCAACCATTCCAACGGCGCATAGTATCCCCTTTGTGCATTATTTGATATTCGCGGCTAACGACTGCCAAAACTCAATGCTCTGGTGCATGGCGGCTTGGCTGGCTTGGCGAGCTAAATCGATATCGCGAGTTTGGGCTGCTTGCAACAGGGTGCGATAAAAGGCTACCGAATGTTCGCGGGCCAGCGCTAGCTCAAAATAATCCAATGCCATCATTTGGTAGAAACTGCGAAAGCCATTTAAAATTAAGGTATAAATTGGGTTTGTCGAAGCGATCGTTAATTGATGCTGCAATTGCCAATCGAATTGAGCATAGGTCGCCGCGTTATCAGCTAACGGCAGCGCTGTTTGCAATAAGGTTACAATTTGCTCAGCGTGATGTTCGATCGCCATGGCGGTGTAACTTGGCGCTAAATCTAAGCGCACGGCTAGCAGTTGCGGCACAATTTGGGCTGGCAGCTCAGTGCTATGTTGCACCAAACTGCGTAATACGCCCAAGCCGCCATCATGCCAAATATTGCAAACCATCGTAGGCTTGCCTTGTTGTACCACCAACCAGCCATCGCGAGCCAAGCGTTGAATCGCTTCACGTAATGTTGGCCGTGTAACTCCCAACTGCACCGCTAGCTCACGTTCGCTGGGCAAGCTGCTGCCTGCAGTATAGCTGCCACCAATAATTTGTTTGATCAATTGTTGTTCGCAATACGATGCTGGTCGTTGTAATTCGCTCATATTCACCAACTGGTCAGACCACTTACCAGTGGAGTATAGAGAAATCTTGAGGCTCTGTCAAGCGGTTTGGAGCTGTTATCGGTATACATTGGTGATGTTTGAATGCTGACAATTTCAATCGGCGTAGCTCAATTCTATACTTTTTTGCTACATCCCTCTGTGTAATGGCTTTTGATTTTCATCCCTCATCCTTCATACTTCATACTTATTAATACTCTGCTAGTTTTTTTCTGGCCTAAATTGTGCGATGATAGCAGTGTGCAATGTGGCACAGCGGAATCGGGCATACAGCTCATGCAATGGAGAATCTGGCTTGATTCGACCTGTTCGCTTGGTAGATAGTCTTGAGTTGCGGCGCACGCCGTATACCTATATGTTGTTGGGCAGCGAGCATGTGCTGGCGGGCAACCATCGGCCTTTGGGTTTTGCGCTGCGCTGTTTAATGCCCTTCGCCCAAGATCGCCATACCTTGGTTTATCATGAGCGTGGGATGCGTGGCTATGTCCAAGGCTGGTATCGTTTAAATAGTGCTGATGCCGATTTGGTGTACCTGGCATCGCAACCGTTTCGGCGTGGCATGCGCCAACCAACCGACCCCGATGTTTGGTATCGTTTGTTAGAAGCATTTGTAGTGCGGATGGGTTCGCGCAATATCGAGCGAATTTTTGCACCGTTGGCCTCGAACTCACCTCATCTGGAAGTTTTTCGCCAACTTGGCTTTCAAAGTTATGCTATGCGGCAGGTTTGGCGGGCCTTAACTCCCGATGTTGCCGAAGGTAGCTCAATTATTGTATTACGCCCACAACAGCGTCGCGACCCCCATGCAATCCAACGATTGTATGAGGCGATCACCCCAGCGACTGTTGTACGATATGAAGGACGAACGTCACGATCTTGGCAATTGCCGGTCGTTGCCCGTCATGGGGTTCGTCAGCGCTCATGGGTGCTTGGGCGCGATGGCCGAGATGATATTTTACGGGCGGCGTTGCATGTGTGGCTTGGCCCACACGCCGCAGTCATGAGCCTTCTGATCGATCCTGCTGAGCAACGCTTAGCCTCGTCGGTTATTCGATTTGGAATGAGCCAATTGGCCAATGCCCATCAAGGTGTCGTCTATCTCCTTTTGCCAGAATATCATGGCGAGTTGCATCACAACTTGGAGGAAATCGGCTTTGAACATATTGGAGATCAACGCCTGACGGTCAAGGAACTCACAGTGCCACTCCGCAATCCATTATTGCGGCCTGTGATCGAAGGAACGCGAGAAAGCGTCGTCAATCCGTCGCTGTCATCGTCGGTTCAATCCGAACCGTGTATCTAACACACCCCGGCGTGTGTTTGAGAGGGATGCAACTATGTTAGATCGTCGCGAAATTACCCATAATATCGATCTGTTGCTGTCAACCTTGCCGCCACGTTTGGCCGAGCCGTTGGCAACCCATGAACAGAAAGATCAAGTTATAGAAATTGTCATGGATTTGGGGCGCTTGCCCGAGGCGCGGTTTCGCCACGACCAATCAAGTTTCCTCAGCGAAACTGAAGTCTCACGCGAAGATCTCGATTATGTGACCGAGCGGATTGGCCAATTTGGTGAGGATAATCGCGCTGGGATTCAGCGCACGCTGCACCGCATTTCAGCCATTCGCAACCGCTCTGGGGTGGTGATTGGCTTGACCTGTCGGGTTGGCCGCGCGGTCTATGGCACAATCGAAATCGTGCGCGATTTGGTCGAAGCTGGTAAATCGATCTTGATTTTAGGCAAACCTG
Organism: Herpetosiphon gulosus; assembly: GCF_039545135.1. NCBI lineage: Bacteria > Bacillati > Chloroflexota > Chloroflexia > Herpetosiphonales > Herpetosiphonaceae > Herpetosiphon > Herpetosiphon gulosus. The sequence continues at coordinate 413,899 of NZ_BAABRU010000001.1, forward strand.
GGACTGGTAAAACCACCATGCTGCGTGAAGTCGCTCGCGTCTTGGCCGACGACTTTCTCAAGCGGGTGGTAATCGTCGATACCTCGAACGAAATCGCTGGCGATGGCGATATTCCCCACCCAGGGATTGGTCGTGCTCGCCGCATGCAAGTGGCTCGGCCAGCCGAGCAACACAATGTGATGATCGAGGCGGTCGAAAATCACATGCCCCAAGTGATTGTGATCGATGAAATTGGTACGGAGTTGGAAGCCCAAGCTGCCCGCACTATCGCCGAACGCGGGGTACAATTGGTCGGTACGGCCCACGGGAATACCTTGGAAAACCTGATGCTCAACCCAACCCTCTCCGATCTGATCGGTGGGATTCAAGCAGTAACCTTGGGCGATGAAGAAGCTCGGCGACGTGGCACGCAAAAAACCGTGCTCGAACGCAAAGCGCCGCCAACCTTCGATGTGTTGGTCGAAATTCAAAGCTGGGACGATGTAACAATTTATCAAGAAGTCGCTTCAGCCGTCGATTCAATTTTGCAGGGCAATGAACCAACCGCTGAACAACGCACCAAGGATGAGCAAGGCGAAATTGTGGTACACGAAGGCCGCCCAGAACGGCTTGATAGCGAAGCCAGCACCATGCTCACACGCCGTGGCGGCTATCGTAGCCGTGAACGCGACCGTGATCGCGGTGACCATGGCGAACGCGACTGGCGGCGTAAAAGCGAACGGCGTGAAGCCCAACGCGAAGAGCGCGAACGCTATAGCTTGGCGCTGAATGGCAGCACCAGCCCAAAAACCGAAGAACCAAGCGTGCTGGTTAAAAAGCCTGGTAAAAATGCTCCTGCTAAGATTTTTGCCTTTGGGGTTAGCCGTAATCGTTTGGAAAAAGCCTTAGATCGATTGGGCATTACCGCTAGTTTGGTGCGCGAGATGGAACAAGCCACGATGGTGATTACGCTAAAAAATTACTATCGCCAGCACCCAACTCGGCTGCGTGATGCCGAAGAACGCGGGATTCCAGTGTATGTGCTACGCTCGAACACCCAAACCCAAATGGAAGAATGCCTCGGCTCGGCCTTCGAAATCAGCATCAGTCCTAGCGACCCGCTGAGCGAGGCCATGGAAGAGGTTGAAGAAGCAATTAGTCAAGTCATGGATGGCTCAACCGAAAGTATCGAACTGAGTCCGCAAAGTTCCTATGTGCGTAGGTTGCAACATCAGATTGTTGAGCGGTACAATCTACAATCAGAAAGTACTGGCAAAGAACCACGTCGCCGTATTCGGATCTTTCGCTAAATCGGCAACGTGGCCTCAACTTGTTGGACTGTAGGGGAACCATGAGCTTGTTCATTACCTTTGAAGGCCCAGAAGGTAGCGGGAAGAGCACCCAAGCCCGCTACCTCAAGGATTATCTACAACAGGCTGGCTATCCAGTCATCTTAACTCGTGAGCCAGGCGGAACGCCAATTAGCGATGCTGTGCGGCGGCTTGTGCTCGATGGTCAATGGACGGCGATGGAGCCGACAACCGAAACCCTCTTGTTTGCTGCCGCTCGTGCTCAGTTAGTTGGCGAAGTGATCTTGCCCTATCTGAAACTGGGCGGCATTGTTTTGTGCGACCGTTATGCCGATTCGACCTTTGCCCACCAAGGTTATGGCTTGGGTCGTAATTTAACCGAATTACGCGAAATTACCCGTTTTGCAACTGGCGGCTTACAACCCGATTTAACCTTCTTTCTGGATTTGCCAGTTGAGCAAGGCTTGCAGCGCAAACGTAAACAGCGCGATGATTTTCGTGAATCAAGCCAATTGGCCTTGCCCTTGCCCCACTTGCCCCAACCAAGCCCCAGCCAAAACGAACATTGGAATCGACTCGATGCCCGCGAGATCGCCTACCACGAACGGGTGCGCAGTGGCTACCTTGAGATGATCGCCGCTGATCCGCATCGTTGGCAGGTGTTTGATGCAGGAATTGAGCGCGAAAGCCTCACCGAACAATTGCTTTTGGCCGTCCAGCCGCATCTCACGACAATTAAAACCTTGAGCTAAAGCCCGCCATATAAGCTGCATCTCAGTCGAGTATCAGGCTGAGATGCGCTTGGGCGGTGGTTCGATATGGTACAATACCCCAATCGTGGTAAATTAATTGCCAGTATTCTAAACCCATGCAATCGCCTCAAACAGCCGAGGCCTTCTTCAGGAAAGCATAGGAACATGACAGAAATTATTGCAGAACTTAAAAGCATCTTGCCAATTGTTGGCATGATTGTTGGGGGCTATTTGGTGCTCTTATGGGTTGCCTCGCTGGTATGGACTTACCGCGATATTGATAGCCGCTCCAACGATGTTTTGGTGCAAGTGCTTTCAACCTCGATGGCCTTCTTTTTGCCATTTGCTGGGTTGTTGTTATATATGTTGGTGCGCCCGCGCGAAACGCTCACCCAAAAATATGAGCGCGAATTGGAAGAAACCTTTATGCGTCGCGATATTGAGGATGAACATGTCTGCCCAAATTGCCAACGCAGCATTCAGGCAGATTTTATTTTGTGCCCGCATTGCCAAACCCATTTGCGCCGCAACTGTGGCAATTGCAATCGGGTGATCGATATGACCTGGCAGGTTTGCCCGTACTGCGCAGCCCCAGCCAACACTCGCATCAACAGCCAACCATTGCGCCAACCAGAATATGAACAACACTACGCCCGCTAGTTTGCAAATGTGCCCCATTTGTAGTAACCCTGTGCAGCCAATGCCCCGCTATCCGCGCTATGTTTGCGCCGATTGTCGGGCATTGGCGGTTGATCAGTATGGCCGTCTAGTTGAGTTTTTCAACACAGGCTTCTTGGGTACAGGCTGCGCTGGTAGCTATCGTGATGATCAATCGGCCTATCTATCCGATCAGTGCTGGATCAACGGGCAACGTTGCACTGCCAAAGAAGCGCGTTTCGGTGGGATTGTGATTGAGGTAACTGAGCATGAATGAGCAGGAGCATTGGCAAGGCTTTATCACCGCCTTCAACGAGGAGCGTTTTGTTGATGGGGTGCTGCAATTAGAAGAATTGTGGTTTCCCACCCGCAACGATCTCTACCGTGGCCTGATTCGGCTGTCGGTAGCGCTTAATCAACTACGTTTGGGGATTGTCGATAGCCCGCGCCAACTGCTTGCCAGCGCCCACGATATGCTGGCTCCCTTTGAAACCAACCAGCACAACCTCAATATTCAACGAATTCGCGAGTATATTCAAGCCTGCGCTAGCTTAATTCCGACTGATCTACGAACTGGCCAAGGCCGCATCGATTGGGATTTGGTTCCACGGATTCAGCTATAAAATCCATCACAAAGAGGAATTAGCGCTTGATCCACGAAGGACACGAAGCGCACGAAGGATGTTTTTTCGCCACAGATTGCACGGATTTATTTGATTATCTGAACCCTTACCCCTAGTCCCTGACCCCTAGCCATCGATCCCCAACCCCTATGTTCTATACTCTAACTCCCTATTACAATTTTCGCATACTTGCATAGCGTAGCACATCGCAGTAGAATGAGCGCTAATTGAATCTGGTACGGCAGCTCCGTACATCAAGCAAATGTTCGGGAACGCTGGGTTCTTGGACGTTTTTTGTAGGCAGCGGGAAACGGCCTGTTGCCAAGGACAAACGTGCTATGCAATGGAAATTAGCACTTCATCGGCCAATTGCTCCGCGTGCGAGCAATGAAGAAACTTTGCGCCGCAATATGCGCTTAGGAGTGGCCAATGGAGTTTTATTTATTTTAGCCGACGCATTTAGCGATGCAAATTTGGTTCTGACGGTGTTTGTACGTGAATTGGGTGCTGCGCCGTGGGTGGTTGGTTTGTTGCCATCGCTTAAATCGGGCGGCTGGCTCTTGCCACAATTGTTGAGTGCTGGTCGCTTGCAAGGTATGACCTACAAATTGCCAGTCTATCGCCAAGTGGGGATTGTGCGTTTTTTTATTTGGTTGGCGATGGTGATGGTGGTTTGGAATGCAACTAGTTTGCCGGTGTGGGTGCTATTGCCGCTGTTTTTGCTGGGTTATGCCCTCTACAACTTTACTGGCGGCTCTGGTTCGGTCGCTTTTCAAGAGGTTGTGGCCAAGACAATTCCTGCTCGCCAGCGCGGGAAGTTTTTTGGGGCACGCAATTTAATCGGTGGTTTGCTCTCGTTTGCCTTAGTTAGCCCGTTGGTTGGCTGGCTATTGAGCCGCGCCAGCCCGTTGCTGTTTCCCCACAATTATGGTGTTTTGCTGTTTATCTCGTTTGTGCTGATTGGCTTTGGGATTATTTCGTTTAGTCTATTTGCCGAGCCGCCAACGACCAACCCACCAGCAGCGATTTCGGCCAAGCAGATGTTTGCCAAGATTCCGGTATTGCTCAAGAGCGATCGTAACTTTCGCCAGTATGTGCTTTCGCGCATGGTTACGCGTTTGTGCGGCCTAGCTGATCCATTTTATATTTTGTATGCCCGTGAAGTATTGAATGTTCCGCCTCGCATGATCGGGGTTTATTTGGCGGTGCGGGTATTCTCAGCAGCATTATCCAACCTCTTTTGGTCACGGATTGGCGACCAACGTGGTAATCGCCTGTTGATTGTATTGACTGGTGGGTTGATTATTACCGTGCCAACCTGGGCCTTGTTGGTAATGCCATTCGCCAGTGTTTTGAGTCCAGAAGCCTTGGGCTGGGTCTTTGGCGTAATCTTTTTGCTGATTGGCCTGAGCGTCGATGGCTCGAACACTGCTAGTTTGACCTATGTGATGGAGCTAGCACCTGCCGAACAACGCCCAGTCTATGTTGGTGTTTGCAATACGTTGATGGGCATTGCCACCTTCTTTCCGGTTTTAGGAGGGGTATTGTTAGCCCAATTTGGCTATTTGCCCTTGTTTTGGATTAGCGCCGCTAGTGCCTTTATTGGCTTGTTACTCTCGCGACGTTTACCTGAGCCACGCAGCAACGAAGGCTAGCAAGAGGCCACCAGCTGATGTATTCTGGTCGGGCGACATCAGTTGGTGGCGTTATGGATTGATCAATCAACCACGAGACTATTGGTGCGAAGGATAAAGGTAAGGCTTGTAAACGTTCTAATCTCGATTTTTGCCTTTTGATTTCTGACTTTTGACCGTATTTATGTGGTAGCATACAGCTAGTTTAGTGGGGGATTGTAATTGTGCGTTTTGTGCGTGCTCGACTCACAACGTTTGACGACCCGCATTATCGGGCGTTTGTTGAACAAATGACTCTTGCTCGTGAAAATCAACGGGCGATTCGGCCACCGCGCCAGCGCGATTTATTCGGCGGCGAGGCCGAACAATTGCTGCGCGAATGGCTGGCTGAGCAAGGCCAGCTGCTTTCCGAGCGGCGAATTCTCGAATATGATGAGCGTAGTGGCCGCCAAACTATCCGCAAATATCGTGAAATCGATGCCTTGGTTGAGCTTGGGCGCAGTGTCCATGTGTTTGAGGTTAAGGCTAGCCGTTCTGCTCACACCATTCGTAAAGCCGCAACCCAACTCCACGACATTCGCGCAGCCCTACAATTAATTATTCCACGAGTCTATACAACGCTCTTATTGGTCGATACTGGCATACCTAATGCCGAGACGGTTAGTGCCTTGATGCGTAGCCCCGATGCACCCCACACTCCACCACCAACTATTGCAGATATCATCGGCGATCAGAGTCGTTTTCATTTAATTGAGCAACCTGACGAAGCGCAACAATGGCCCGATCAGGTGAGCATTCGGCGTTTTAGCCTTGAACAATTGATTAGGATGGCTGGTGATCGTCCGCTCCATCTTGATTGGGATCTTGATGAAGATGAAGAGCCGCCTACGCCACCAGTAATCAATCGTCAGACCGTTGCTGATGATCCCGATGATGAGACTGATAATCCATTTGCCGCGCTGCTTGGCGCAATATGAGGTACTAGCGTGTCCGCCCTCTACGATTCGGCGGTCGAAGCCGACCGCATTGCTGCAACCACCGCCTATCCACCAGCGCCATGGGTCATGCAAGGCACATGGGTTTGGTGTGTTCATCCAGTCAAACGCAACGCTGTGGCCGATTTGTTGCCTGCGCCGCTAAAACCACTTTGGTTGCCAACAGGCCGTACTTTGGCGTTTTCCTTGGTTGGTCAATATGGCACTGGCTCGACCTTGCACTACGGTGAGGCCGCTTGTGGCTTGATTTTGAAGCTTGGGCCACGTCCCGCGATTTGGATTCACGGCTTAGTCGTCGATTTGGATCAATCGGTGGCGGGCGGTCGCAATATTTGGCATTTGCCCAAAGAATTGGCCCGCATTTCATGGACCAACCCCAATCGCGATCGCATCAGCGCCGATCAACATGGGCGTTTGTTGCTGAGCTTCGAGGGGATTCCCAAACGGATCAATGGCTTTAATGCTGGTATGAATTTCGATGTGCTGGTTGTGCACGAACAAGAGCTGTATCGAATTCCGGCCCGCTTTGCTGGCACGGTTGGCATAACCCGCAAAATCCGACCATTTTTTCCAGCTAGCGGCGCATGGGCCAAATTTGGGGTGTCGGGTTATTCGATCTCGGGCTTGGGCCACGGTCGTGGCGATTTCGGCGAATTGATCAAAGTTTAAATACATTTTTGAGTTGAGCCGACTAGCAGAGCAGGCTGGTCGGCTTTTAACATGGTGCGAAAAGATGCGGTATAATTAGCACAGAGGTGCGAAAAATGCCAGATTTATCTCATACAAATATTTCCAATCATGCGCTGTTTGAAGAACGCTTACGCAACTTGCCACTCTCGCCAGGCGTGTATATCTACCGCGATCAAGCCAATACGATCATTTACGTGGGCAAATCCAAAAGCCTGCGTGATCGGGTGCGTTCGTATTTTGGTGCGCCACGTGGCCTGACCAGCAAAACTCGTCGTTTGGTGCAAAATATCGCCGATTTTGAGTTTATTACCACCGATACCGAGCTAGAAGCGCTGCTTTTAGAAATGAATCTGATTAAAAAGCATCGCCCACGCTACAATGTGCTGCTCAAGGATGATAAAAGTTATCCCTATATCAAAATTACCAAGGAAGAATGGCCAAGAGTTTTGCGAGTGCGCAAAGTGCTTGAAGATGGTGGAATTTATTTTGGACCATTTGCCAAGGCTAGCAGTGTCTATGCCACAATTGAGCTATTAAATAAATTATTTGCCTTTCGTTTATGCAACGATGATATGTTTAAAAAACACGAGCGGCGCAATCGGGCTTGTATGTATTATGATATTAAACGTTGCCTTGGGCCATGTGCCAACAACTGTACTACTGAAGAATATAGCACCGCAATTAATCAAGTACGCTTATTTTTAGGTGGCAAACCTGAAGCAATTTTGCGCGACCTGAAAGTGAAAATGAACCAAGCTGCCGAAGATTTACAATTTGAACGTGCGGCCTATGTGCGTGATCAAATCAAAGCTGTCGAACGGGTGATGGAGCGCCAAAAAGTGCTGAATACCGCCGCCAGCGACCAAGATGTAATTGCTTTTGCCCGTGATGAAGGCAAAGCAGTGGTTCAGGTGTTCTATATTCGTGGTGGCAAATTGATTGGCTCGGAGCCGTTTACGCTGCAAGGCACTGAGGAAGAACATCCCGAAGCCTTGATGAGTTCGTTCTTGACCCAATTTTATGATGCCGCCGCCGATATTCCGCCTAATATTCTGCTGCCCGATTATCCCGAAGAAACTCAAATTATCGAGCAATGGCTTGAAAGTAAGGGCGGGCATAAAGTCAGTTTGCAAGTGCCACGGCGCGGCGATAAAAAAGATTTGGTTGATTTGGCGGCCCGCAATGCCAGCCAAACCCTTGACCAGTTACGTTTGCAATGGCTCAACGCCGAACAACGGGCGACAGCGGGGCTGAGCCAATTGCGCGAATTATTGAATTTAGCCGATTTGCCCCAACGGATCGAATGCTACGACATCTCAAATACCCAAGGCACCAATTCGGTGGGCAGTATGGTGGTGTTTGAGCAGGGCGAGCCAGCCAAAAAGCACTATCGTCGTTTCAAAATCAAAACCGTTGAAGGTGCAAACGATGTGGCCTCGCTCAGCGAAGTGCTGCAACGCCGATTTGCCCGCGCCGATGATACTGGCCAAACCGACGAGCCAGCGCCAACCGATCAACCCAACGCCGAGCCAAGCAATAACGACGAAACGTGGGCGGTATTGCCCGATCTGATTTTGATCGACGGTGGGATCGGCCAAGTCAATGCGGCTGCCAAAACCTTGGCAGCCGCCGGCTTTGAGCATATTCCAGTGGTTGGCTTGGTCAAGGGCGATACCAAAGGCCACTTGCCTTATGGCTTGGTCAAACCTGGCCAGCGTGTGCCAATCGCCTTTGCCCAAAACGACCCAGGCTTGCATCTGGTTCAGCGGATTGACGAAGAAGCGCATCGTTTTGCGATTAGTTATCACCGAAAATTACGCACCAAAGGCATGCTGCGCTCGACCATGGAAGATATTCCAGGTATCGGCCCCAAGCGCAAAAAGGCCTTGATCAACGCCTTTGGCTCGCTTGAAGGCATTCGTAACGCCAGCATCGAAGAGCTAGCCGCCGTGCCAGGTATGACCCGCAAAGCCGCCGAGGAGATCAAAGGGCTGTTGTAGAGGGATGAAGGATAAGGGATGAGGGATGAAATTTAGCCACAAAGAAGCACAACGAGGCTTTAACGCAGCGGCGCAGGGTTGGAAAGGATGAGGGATCAGGGATCAGGGGCTAGGGGGCAGTGATCAACGAATCAAGCAAATCTGTGAAATCTGTGGCTAAAAATGTTCGGGCAATTCGCGGCTAAAAACTTAATCTTCGCGTTCTTTGCAGTTTCAGCCCTTCGTGTGCCTTCGTGCGTTTCGTGGATCAAAACCAACCTTCATAGTTGCAGCCTAGGTGCTATGTTCTATGTTCTTTGCTCTATGTTCTTTCTCCCCAAACGTAACAATCTTGCAACAAACCCAATGTTTGAACTTTGACAACTGCTAGGCGATGGTGTATCATCGTAAGCGTTGTCGGGGCGTGGCTCAGCCCGGTAGAGCGCAGCGTTCGGGACGCTGAGGTCGGAGGTTCGAATCCTCTCGCCCCGACCACCAATCACCGTTTTGGCGGTGATTTTTTGTTTTTAGGCTTTTGACAAGCCCGCAACGCTGGTTGATAATGGCCTGCGCTATGCAACGAAGCAGATTTTTTCAATTTCAATCATTGGTTTGGCTTTTGATTGCCGGGGTTTGCGCAGGTAGCCTCGCCGCTTGGTCGTGGCTTGAAAATGAGCAATGGCGCGGCGTTGCCACCAGCGTCGATCAGCCAATTGCTTGGGCTAATGTGCCACAGGGCGGGGTCAATTTGCCCAGCCTGCATCTCGAAGCACCCGAAGTCATTTCGCGTACTCTCGATACCGCCAAAGCGGCTGGCTTTTATTGGCTGCGCGTCCAGTTTCCGTGGGAAGATATTGAGATCCACGCCAAAAACGATTTTCGCGATTATCGCCACGATTACAACGGCGATGGCACGGTCGATCAAACTGATGCTATTTCAGCCTGGACAAAATATGATGGAATTGTGGCCGCTGCGCAAGCCCGAAATTTGCAACTGATCGTGCGCCTCGACCGCCCACCAAGTTGGGCCCGCCAAAACTTGCCCATGGACAGTTTTCGGGTCGCCAAACGTCAACAAGACCCTGGTTCAACTGGTCCGCCCGATAACTATGGCGATTATGGCGATTATGTGACCGCTGTGGTTGAGCGTTATCGTGGCAAAGTGGGCTTCTTCCAAATTTGGAACGAGCCAAATTATGGCCACGAGTGGAATTGGGCAGATCCCAATCCTGATGAGTTTTTTAAGTTATTGCAGCTTGGCTATACTCGCGCCAAAGCTGCCAACCCCGATGCAATTATTCTTTTCCCGAGTTTGACTCCAGCTGATGGCCTCGATTGGCAAGCCATGAACGATTTGCAATTTTTGGAGCAGCTATACGAACTTGGGGCTGCCGATTATTTTGATATTTTCAGTGCTCAAGGTTATGGCCTTGGCCAACCTGCCACCGAAAATCGCTATATTCGCCCCTTGCTCAATGCCGATGGTTCGCTGCGTCGTGATACGCTTTGGCAACGCCCGCTCGATTCGCGCACCGATGTCACACGAGTGGTCTTGCTGCGCGAAGTGATGGAACGTTACGGTGATGCTCATAAGGCCGTTTGGATTAGCGAATTTGGCTGGAATAGCTCAGCAGTTGCCACCCAATATGGCCCGCCAGTCAGCGAGGAGCAAAAAGCCCAATATTTGGTGGAATATCTGCAACGGGCACGCCAGCAATGGCCTTGGCTTGGTGCGATGAATATCTGGTTTTTACGGCCTGGAGTCAACTTCTCGCCTGAAGATCCGACGATTCACTTTGCTTTGCTTAAAAATGATTGGACTGAATTGCCCGCCTACACTGCTGTCAAAGCCTATTTGACCCAAGCACCGCAGTTGGGGATTGGCCACTATCAATCAAGCGATTTGCTCTGGCAGAATGGCGAATATACCGCTAATTGGTGGGGCGAGCATTTAATCGTGCAAAGTGCTGGTCCAATTGAAGTGGTGGTGGATGGTCAAGTGCTTACTGAGCAAGAATTTCGTGGCGAGCTAGGCCAGCATCAAGTAGAAATTCGCGGTGATTGGCAAACCCTAACGATTAGCCGTCAACGCGCTTGGTGGTGGCTGTGGGCCAGCATTCCGTTTGGGCTTTGGCTGGGTTTATTGCTAGCGCTGAAGCGTTTTTATCGCGTCCTAGTGCGAAAGAGAACTGTATGATGCTTGCACGTTGGCGTTGGCATCCCCTCACAACGTTTGGGCTGAGTGGCCTCACGGCCTTGGCAATTGTGGCGCTTTATCGACCCAAACGCTTTGTGCCCTTGATTGGCATTGATGAGGCCGCTGCCCATAATTTACTGTTTGCGCTGGCGCTGTTGGCCCTGTTGGCCGCGCTTGTTTGGCTACGCCCTGAAATTGGTTTGGCGGGTGTGGCAGCGACAATTCCGTTTAACTATCGCTCACGCGGCTTTTGGGATAGCAACTATCCTTTGATTGACGGTAAATATTTCCCGCTGCATGAGCTATTGCTACTGGTCGTCTTGGGCGTTACCGCGCTCGATTGTGGTTGGCGCTTGATTCAACGCCAAAGCGCATGGCAAGCGTGGTGGCGTGAACATTGGCGCATGCTGCTTTTACCCTTGGCTTGGCTGCTCATTGCTACCTTTGCTGCCACCTTGGCCGTACCCGAAGGCCAAGCCGAGGCATGGCGTGAATGGCGTTGGATGATTACTGAGCCATTGTTGCTATATGGCTTGATTCTGTATTGGCAACCACGTTACCCAGTGCGGCGTTGGCTACTTTGGGGCTTGCTGGCTGGCAGCGCAATTGTGGCGATCATTGGCATTTTGCAATGGCGCGACCTCGATTGGACTCCGATTGATGGTACGGGCATGTGTTTTAGTGATTTGATTGTTGATTCAGGCGGTACAAAACGCACCTCATCGGTCTACTGCCACCCCAATAATTTGGCCTTGTGGATGGATCGCGCCAGTATGTTGGCGGTTGTAGCAACTGGTTGGGCGATCTGGCAATGGTGGCACAACCGCACCTGGCAACATGCGGCATGGTCGTTGCTGTATTTTGGGGCTAGCAGCTTGTTGCTGCTCAGTTTGATGCTGACCTATTCCAAGGGGGCGCGATTTGCCGTGGCCTTGGTATTGATTGGCCTGAGCTGTTTGCCGCGCCGCTGGTGGCTACCGCTGCTTACCAGTGTTGTACTTGGTGGGTTGTTGCTCTATTCATCGTTGAGTGGCCCTGAGCGCTTGAACGTGACTGGCGATTCGAGTTCAGCACGCTTGAGCATTTGGCGCTCAGCGACAGCGATGATTATTGATCATCCGATTGTAGGCATTGGGCTTGATCAATTTTATTTTTATTTCAACCCCCAATTCAATCGTGGCTATATTGAGCCAAGCCTTGCCGCCGACCCTGCCGAGCGTAACACCGCCCATCCGCATAATTTGCTGCTCGATTTGTGGTTGCGGGTCGGAATTGTGGGAGTAGTTATTTTTGCAGCATTGGCGTGGCGTAGCCTGCGGCGCACATGGCAACTCTGGCATAGCGAGCAGCCTGAACGCTGGTTGGCCTTAGCGGCTTTGGCGGCCTTGATGGCAGGTTGGTTGCATGGTGGCGTTGATCAAGGCTATTTCTCCAGCGATCTGGCCATGGTGACATGGTTAACCCTAGGGATGATCGATAGTTTCACCCTCAAGGGCCAAAATTGACTGAAAATAGCAGAATAGTCCTATTGAAAAATGGGACTATTGCGCTATAGTCTCTAATTAATGGTTTTTAATATTTTGCTCTAACGTTGCTTGAACTTGCAACGCCGATCTTTCATCGTAATCTCAAGTAGCAAGCGCACTGATTTAGGAGGCGTTCTCGTGACAGCTACTAGCACTGATATTTATAGTGTCGTTCGTGAGACACTCCGCGCCAATTCGTTGCACAATGCTGGCACATTGCCCCCACCACGTCTCCACACAATTGCCATGCAAATTGGCCAATTTTTGCTCGCTGAGCAACCAACATCGGCGACGCTGATGGGACGGATGCTGTTTCAACAAGGCATTGGCTTGAAAAGCCTTTTAGCGGTTGTTGGCGCAGTTCAGGCCGATTATTTGCGCCATGGCGAACAATTACGGGCGATCGAGAGTTACGAATTACTCAAAGTGGTGATCGAAAGCTTTGTTGAACACCAAATTGCCCATGTGCGTTCAGAACATGATCGTTTTCGCCAAACCGTGGAATTGTTACAACGCTCGCTAGGCTAAATGTTGTTTGCAGTGAGGAGTGCTCGCCGTGGAATTTGATCCATCGCAGCCCAATGCTGGGCGAATTTACGATTATTTGTTGGGTGGTAGCCACAATTTTGCTGTTGATCGCATGGCGGCTGAACGTTTGGTGCAGATGATTCCAACAATTGAAAATGGCGCACGCCTAAATCGTTGGTTTTTGGATATTGCGGTCAATCGTTTGGCTGATTTGGGTTTTAATCGCTATCTCGATTTGGCCAGTGGCCTGCCGACCCAAGGCTATATTCACGAAATTCGCCCCGATGCCTTGGTGCTGTACAACGATTATGATCAAGCAACTGTGGCCTATGCCCGCGAAATTATCGGCAACAATCCCCGCGTCATCTATCATCAAGCCAATATTGCTGAACTTGACAGTATTTTGGCGCAAGCAGATCAACATTTTGCTGGCGAACGCAAGCTGGCAATTTGTATGATTGGGGTCTCCTATTTCTTAGATAATCATGTGTTGCAGCAAACCTTGCAACGTTTGTACGAATGGTGTAGCCCAGGCTCGCAAATCTCCATCTCGTGGATTGCCCTGCCCGAAGATCCCAATCCCCAACTGCAAGAGTTGCTAGCACGTTATCGCGCAATGGGCAGTCCAATTTATGCTCGGACTGTCGAGCAAATCAAGCAATTTATCGAGCCATGGACGTTGCTCGAACCTGGTTTTCAGCGGCTCTCTGAATGGAATGAGATTGATGGCACATGGGTGATTGAAGGTGATCGCCAAGCGGGCGATGAGCAAAGCGATATGTATGGCACATTTATGATTAAAGGCTAAGGATCAGGAATTTTTTAACCACGAAGAACACGAATGATAAGAGGGCTGGGATCAGGAGTCAGAACATGCAATCCAAAACGATTGTCCTATGGTCTGTCCCCTGACCCCTAGCCCCTGACCCCTAGCCCCTGACCCCTATCACCCTCTGCGCCTCTGCATTAACCCCTGACCCCTAACATCTAGCCCCTGATCCCTCGTTTGACTTCTGCCTTTTGAGTTTTATTGGCTTCGTCGCCAACCGATCAATGCGCCAACTCCGGCTAAAACTCCAATGCCAACCAGAATCCAAATCATGCTGCTCGATTGACTAGCCGGTGGCTCAGTTGTTTGCGGTGGATTGACGACAGGGACGGCATCAAGCGTTGCGGTCGGCATGAGCATGGGCGCGTTAGGTTCAGCGGTTTGACCTGTTGGTAATAGCGTAACCGTGGCCGAACTTGCCATACTATAATTGGTTAGCGTGCTGATTAGATCAACCAGTGGCAGGGTTTGGGGTTGATTCTGCTCAGTATAATGCACCTGATCTTGTTCAACCTTGAGTGCTCCATCAGTAACAAAGCCAAGCGTTTTCCAAACAGCTGGGCCATGAACATGGTTTGGGACTAAAAATAAGACCCATTTGCTACCTTCAGCAAAGCGATTACCAACGCCAAGGTGGGGCTTACATGATTCGTTAAAACCCATCATATGGTTGATACAGCGATCAAAGGTTCGTTCGAAACCGAACCTTTGATCGCTGTATCAACCGTAAAAAAACCTGATCGTTGTCAATTTTGCTGACTGTAGCAACGACCACCAGATCAGCTTTTTGAGTTAGGTCGTCAAATGTAGGTTCAGCTATTGAACAGGCAGCAGCCGGAGTTGTGGGCAGCAGCACAATTAATATGATCAAACATCCCCAAATCCAACGCATGTTAACCTCCTTACAATCACTATCTCACAGATATACTGATTACTGTTTAGCACTACGGCTACGTTGCCAGCCAATTAATGCGCCGATGGCGGCAACTACACCTACCCCGACCAAAACCCACGGCAACCAGCTTGGAGCAGCAGAAGTTGGTGCAATAGTTGGTGCAACATCGACTTGGGCAACGGGGTTGGCATTCGGATCGGTATCGATCAATTCGGGGGCTGGGGCAGGCAAAATTTGTGGCTCAACTGCTGGTGCTGCTGCGCCGCCAGGCAGCGGATCAACCAATTCATTTGGATTTAGGCTGGCATAATTGCTCAAGGTTTCAACCATATCAGGTAATGGAATTTGCTGTGGCGTGCCTTGTTCGGTATAGCTGACTTGATCTTGCTCAACTTTGAGTGCCCCATAATCGCCGAAGCTAGCAGTTTGCCAAGTGATATCAGGGTCGAGGGTGGTTGGCACAAGGAATAAGACCCAGCGGCTGCCCTCAGCAAAGCGCTCGCCATCGCCGAGGCTTGGCTGACAATCGGCTCCATTGTTAATTTGATGGTTCAGCACATCAAGATCATTTTGTGGCAAGCTCCCCTTGATTGGAGCCTCGACGCTAAATGTTGCTTGGCTGCCTTCAATCTTGGTAACGGTGGCGACAACCACTAGTTCGGATTGCTGGGTTACGCTATCGAGGGTTGGTTCCATCATTTTACAGGCAGCGGCTGGCGAGATTTGCCAGAGGGCTAAACAGGCGGCGAAAAAACCAAACATCCAACGCATGACACACTCCATTTGAATAAAATTAGCTTAATTTGTTGCATAGTAAAGGTTTGATTAAAGTCATAACGTTGGCTGGGCCTGAGAAGTTCCTTGGTGCTCGGGCGATTGGCATGCCCTCACCCCCTGCCCCCTTTCTTACAAGGGTAGGTTTTTAACAATAATTTGGATGGGACTTACCGTCGATGTTCATGCCCTCACCCCCGCTCCCGCACGCGAGTCGAGGGGGAATAAGCGTGGAACTCCCCTTGCCCGCCGCAGTGGGAGAGGGGTTGGGGGTGAGGGGGCGTTACAGTCTGATTATTCGCTAGTCGGGGGTGAGAGGCTGGGCGCGAATCGTGGGAGAGGGGTCAAGGGTGAGGGAATATCAACTTGGATGAGTGGTCGCAAGCGTTGCGGCATGTGGTATCATTCATGCTAGATAAATCGCGCAGTGCTACTTTTGGAGGCAACCCGTGGTGGCGTTTCATGGCTTCTCAACTGAGAATCTCGTGCCGCTACCGGCAGAATTCTTTAGCGATGTTCTCCCTTCAATCAGCAATTTGGCTGAACTCAAAGTAACCCTGCATGTCTTTTGGTTGGTCAGCCAGCAGCGTGGCCGCGCCAAACGCGTTTCATGGGATGCCCTGAGCAGCGACAGTGCCTTGGCTCAATCGTTGCGGGCTGTTTCGCAATTGCGCCCAACCAGCGACGTGTTAGAAGAAGCCTTGGGTTTGGCGGT
Source organism: Herpetosiphon gulosus (assembly GCF_039545135.1). Classification (NCBI taxonomy): domain Bacteria; kingdom Bacillati; phylum Chloroflexota; class Chloroflexia; order Herpetosiphonales; family Herpetosiphonaceae; genus Herpetosiphon; species Herpetosiphon gulosus. The sequence goes on from NZ_BAABRU010000001.1 coordinate 429,982, forward strand.
TGAACGAGGCACATTACTGCACTTAATCAGCCCTGAGCCTGGCCGCGTGGTCAGTTGGTATTTGGTCAATACCCAAGCCAATCGGCATTGGGTTGAGCGCCAAGCGGGCCAGCGTGTGCTTGCGCCAGAAGCTAGCCCAGCAGCCCTGCCAACCATTTTTGGGCTTTACGAACAAAATATTGGCCTGCTAACGCCGCTGCTGATCGAGCAATTGCACGAGGCCAGCGCTAAATATCCCGCTGTATGGCTCGAAGAAGCCATCGCCAAAGCGGTTGAGGCCAATGTGCGCAATTGGCGCTACATTCGGCGCATTCTAGAACGGTGGGAAACCGATGGAAAAGAATCTACGTCGCATCGATCCGAGCAGCTTTTCGATCTCAGCAAATATACCACGGGCAAATATGCCGCCTTCTTCGGAAGAAGCGGCGATTCCGATGGAGGAGATTTGTCCGATTTGTAAGGGTGCTGGCTATTTCTGCATGGATGTGCCGATCAGCGACCCCAACTTTGGCCATTTGATTACCTGCCAATGTAAACTCGCCGAAAAAGAAGGCCGCCAACGTGATAAACTATGGCAACAAAGTAATTTGCAGGCCTTTGAAACTAAAAACTTTGATACCTTTAACACACATGTGGTTGGGGTTAGCGAGGCTTTTACCCGAGCCAAGGCCTTTGCCCAAGCGCCCAAGGGTTGGCTATTTCTATATGGAACCTATGGCTGTGGCAAGACCCATCTAGCAGCCTCGATTGCCAATGAAGCAGTGCGCCGCGAGTATCAAACGATTTTTATGGTTGTACCGGATTTGCTGGATTATTTGCGCTCGACCTTTGGCCCAAACTCCGAGGTGGCCTACGATGAGCGCTTTGAGAAAATTCGCAATATTCAGCTTTTAGTGCTCGACGATTTGGGCACCGAAAGTTCAACTGGTTGGGCTCGCGAAAAGCTGTTCCAAATTATCAATCACCGTTATAATCATCGCTTACCAACCGTCATTACATCAAATGCCGATTTAGATAAATTCGATCCACGGGTCGCATCACGTTTGTCTGATGCAGATATTTGTAGTCAGGTGCTGATCAAAGCAACTGATTACCGACAAACAACAACACGTAACAATAACATTCGATACAAGTAAGATCGCCAACGGGCCGAGTGGCAGTTCATCAGTCCAAGTATGTGGCTGTTGATCTGATACTCATCCAACGAAGTTCTTCATCCTTGTGTCTGTGGGGGTTCGGATGGCAGGGAACCAAGCAATTTTTGACCGTGCGTTAGAACAATATCAGCTTGCATCACGTGCTGGCGATTGGAACAAGGCCTTAACCGAAGCTGCTCGGGCCATGACCGAATTTCCGACTCACGAGCAGGCTCGGATTGCTGTCGCCACCGCGTTGTTTCATACCAATAAGCTTCCACAAGCGCTACAATTGTGGCAGGAGTTGCTCAAACGCAATCCTGATAATCCGATTTTTACTGAATATATTGCCAAGATTTATCGTGCTCAAGGCGATACCGATCAAGCCATCGAGCTTTTTATGCAGCTGGCTGAGCGCTTGATCGCCCAAAAATTGCCTTTGAAGGCAGTACGAGCCTATCGCGATATTTTGGATATTCACCCCAGCCACGAAGAAGCCCGTGTGCGTTTAGCGATGGTGCTGGCTGAATCCGGCGATAAACCTGGCGCAATTCGTGAATATTTGCATCTGGGCCAGCAATTTTATGATGCTGAACAATACGATGCTGCTGATGAAGCCGCTGTCGAAGCCCTCAACGTAGACCCCGCTAGCCTCTCGGCCCAAGAATTTAAGAAGAAAGTCGATTTGGCGCGGCAAGCCTTAATTACTGCTGCCACAGGCGATCAATTGCCCGACCAAGGCCGTTTGCAAACCAAAGAACAAATCGAACGTGCAGTCAACGAGGCGATTGAGTATCAAAATAATGGGTTGTTGGAGCAAGCCGCCCAAATGTATGAACGGGTGGTTGAGGTGCTTCCCGAACGCGCCGACATGCAATATAGCTTGGGCTTGATTTACGATGAGCTTGAGCGGCATAAAGATGCCTTGCAGGTGCTCGAAATTGCTAGCCATAATGATGAGTATGCGCTCTCGGCTCACTTTGCAATTGGTACGATCTACCAAAAGCTGGGCCAAATGGAACGCGCTGCCCAAGAGTTCGAGCAAGCGATTCGCTACGTTGATTTGCAATCGATCGGCAAAGAAGAAGCCAACGATTTGATCGATATGTACGAAGCGACCTCAGCAATCTATCTTGAGCTTGGTGATGTGGCGCGGGCCGCCTCGTTGTATTCAACCTTGGCGGGCTTTTTGCAGGGCAAGCGTTGGGGCGCGGAACAAGCCGCTCAATATAATACCAAGGCTAAAGAGTTGACCGACCGCAGCATGATGTCGAAATTGCGCATGCTTGGTACGGGTATTTTGAATGCGCCGCCACCTGAAGAGGCTGTGCCTGAACCACAGACCGAAACTTGGGGCAAGATGCCCTCGATCACCGATTTCCTCAGCCCCAAAAGCCGCGTCGAAGCTAGCCCAGTCGATGAGATGGCCAGCCTTGAGGCCTTAATTAGCGGTAATGCTAGCCCAGCGCCCCAAACCATGCTGACCGATATTGATCCGCTTGATGTGTTGGCCGCCAATTTGCCACCAGCTGGCGAAGTGCATTTTGCGCCGCTCACGCCGATCGATACCGAAGGGCGCAGCGAGCGGATTCAACGTTTGGTTGAGGCCAGTGAATCGTTTGCTGAACAAAATTTCTTGTATGCAGCGCTCGATGCCTGCCATGAAATTATTCGTTACGATCTTGAGTTTTATGCCATCCACTTGCGCATGGCCGAAATTCTCGAACGTTTGGGGCGCATGGATCAAGCCCTCTCCAAACTCAATTTGTTGATCGAAACCTACAAAGCACGCGGCGAAACCCACAAGGCAATTGGGGTTTATCACAAACTGATCGATCTCTCGGCGGATAGCACAATCATTCGAGCTGAATTGGCCGAGGTGCTACGCAAACAAGGTCGTAGCGACGAGGCCGCCGAGCAGTTGGCCTATGTTGCCAACCAACAATTCCGCCAAGGCCAAACCGTCAAAGCTTTGGAGCAATTTCGCAAGCTGTTGGAATGGGCACCTGATAGTGTCAATTTACGCGCTCAATATGGCCAAGTGCTGCTCAAACTCGAACGCTGGGAAGCAGCCTTGGAAGAATTTCGCCGCGTGATTGTGCAAAAGCCCGATGATTTGGTGGTGATGGCCCAAGCCAATATTGCCCTCGCCATGATGGGCGAATTCCCCGATGCGATTTGGGATTCAGTCGCCGCCTTGATTCAAAAGCTGGCTAGCAATCCGCAACAACTTAACGATGTGCAAGCCGAATATCGGGCCGTAACTTTGATTACTGATCGGGCGATTATTCAATTTCTCTTGGGCTTGATTCAGCAATCAACTAAGCAACATCCGGCGGCGATGCATTCGTTCAATCAAGCGCTCGAGTTGCTGGAAATTGATGCTGATCCCTTAGTTCCGCCAGTGTTGGTTTATCAAGCAATTGCCGATAGCTACATTGCCGAGGGTAATGCTGCTGGCTCAATCGAACAACTGCGCAAAATCGAGGCGATTTTGGTGACTGGTACTGTGCCTGCTATGAGCACCAAGCATGCCTTTGCCCAACCCTTCAACGAGGGCGAGTTGCAACGGCGTTTGGCCGAAGCCTATGCAGCCAATGAGAATTTCGAAGGGGCGATTCAGGCCTTGCAGCGGGTCAAGCAATTGTTGCCCTACGACCGCCAAGCCTACACCAAATTGGCTGATATCTACTTCCGCCAAGGCCGCTTGAACGAAGCCTTGACCCAACTTGATGAATTGGCAACCTACTACGAAAGCCAAAGCCAGCTTGACCGTGCCTTGGAGATTTTGGCCACGGGCTTGCAATTAGCACCCAAGAATATCCCGATCAAATCGCGCCATGCCCAGCTGATGATGCGACGTGGCTATCTTGATGAAGGCTTGGTGGGCTTGGATGAATTGGCCGAATTGCAGCGTAAACAAGGCTTGGTCAAAGATGCAGTGGCGAGCATTCAGCAAGTTGCCGATGTTTATTGGACTTTGGGTAAGGTTGATAAGGCTGCCGAAATGTACAACCGAATTGTGCAGATCGCGCCCAACGACACCGAAGCCCGCCAACACTTGGTCAGCTTTAATATTCTCTCGTTGCGCACCAAAGATGCGATTACCCAGTTGCGTGAAATTGCGCGACTTTCGATTCAGCAGCGCAACTACGAAGAAGCGATTGCTTCATATCACCAAGTGATTGCGCTCGATCAAAAAGATGCCGATGCCTATGAGCAATTGGCCGATGTTCTGATGCGAGCACAAGAGTATGGTCAGGCAGTCCGTACCTATAAACAATTGGCGAAATTGTTGCCCGATGATGATCGGGTTGAAGCCTTGCAAAGTGCCGCTCAACGCATGCTCGATCAGCAACAGGTGGCCAAAGGCTAGCATTCTCCTAAACTTTTCAAAATTCAAAGCAGCGCTGAAGCCTTGTGCTCGGCGCTGTTTTTGTTAATGGCTTGGGGCAATCAAGGAGCAGCTTGGATATGCAAGCGCCACTTAATCGTGAAACCGTACATTTTTGGCAGGATCGGGTGTTGAATAACTTGGAGTTGTTGCATGCCCACTATATTACCCAGCGTTTCGCACCACATAGCCATGAAGAGTTTGCGATTGGGGTGATTGAGGCTGGTGGCCAAGCCTTTACCTATCAACGGCGCTCGCAGTGGCTCATGCCCGCTGGCAGTATTGCGGTGATTAATCCGCAGGTGGTGCATACTGGTCATGCTGCTACGCCCCAAGGCTGGGTTTATCGCATGTTTTATCCTCCAGCGCATATCTTGCAGCAAGCTGCCAGCCAATTAGCTGGGCGCAATCAAGCAACCCCCTTTTTTCCTCAGCCAGTGATTCATGATCCATTTTTGATGCAGCGCCTGCTGCAACTTCATCAATTATTGTAAGACCCCAGCACCACCGCGCTCGAACGCGAATCGCGCTTGCTCTGGACGATGGCGCAACTGATTATTCGCCATGCCCAAAGCAAACCAGCGCTTACCGCCCAGCAACGGCACCCCAAAGCGGTAACGACGATTCGTGAATATTTGGCGGTGCACTATGCCGATTCAATTTCGCTTGAACAACTGGCCCAATTGGTCAATTTAAGTCCGTTTCATACGTTACGGATGTTTCGCCAAGCAACTGGCCTGCCACCACACGGCTATCTCGTTCAACTACGGATCAATCAAGCGAAACAGCTGTTGCATACTCAGTTGCCATTGGCCGAGGTAGCCGTACAAACCGGATTTAGCGATCAAAGCCATTTGAATCGCCATTTCAAGCGGGTTTTGGGTGTTACGCCACTTCAATATCGCCGCCAAGCCTAAATCAGCAAGATCATCCAAGCAATTAATCTTCAATCAGGCTATGCTCAATTTAATCATAGTTTACAAGCTTTGGAGCAGCGCCATGCACTCAATTTCTGCTACCTTTCGTGCTGGAATTCGCGCGTTTTTACCGATTGCCGTGGGTATTATCCCGTTTGCCTTGATTTCGGGCATTGCCGCGATGAGTGTTGGCTTATCGATTCCCCAAGCTATTGCCATGTCGATGATTGTGTTTGCTGGCTCGGCTCAGTTGGTGGCGATGCAACTCTTGGCTGAACATACCCCGGTGCTGTTGATTATTCTGACGACCTTGATTATTAACTTGCGCTTTGTGATGTATAGCGCCTCGTTGGCCGACCATTTGGCTCAATTGAAGCAGCGCTGGAAGTGGCTTAGTGCCTATTTGCTGACCGATCAGGCCTATGCCTTGGCAATTAGCCTATATCAGCGTAAACCCCAAATGCGCTACAAACCATGGTTTTACCTTGGCGCAGCAATCAGTATGTGGATTACTTGGCAAATTGGGGCGGTGGTTGGAATGTTGGTTGGTCAGCAATTTCCGGCCAGTTGGCAACTCGATTTCACGATTCCGCTGACCTTTATTGCTTTGGCCATGCCTGCGATCAAAAATCGGCGCTTGGCGGCGGTAGCTCTTGGCGCGGCGATTATGGCTGGAGCCACGGCAATGTTGCCTTATAAATTGGGCTTGGTGCTGAGTGTATTGGTAGGTGTTGGGCTTGGGTTGTATCTTGAGGGGCGGCAGGCATGATGATTTTACTGCTGATTATGGGGATGGGCTGCGTGACATTTTTGCTGCGGCTCTCGTTTATTAGCGTGGCGGGCAAAACCTCTATGCCTCAATGGTTGCAACGTTGTTTACAATTTGTGCCAATTGCGGTGCTGATGGCGATTATTGTGCCGGATTTAATCTATCAGCAACATCATTATCAATTGCTTAATAATAATGAACGCTTGATTGCTGGCTTGGTTGCGGCCTTAGTCGCTTGGAAAACCAATAACGTGCTACTGACGATTGGAACTGGCATGGGTTTGTTATGGTTATTGCAGAGCTTGTAGCCGAGTGTTCCCTCACCCCCTGACCCCCTCTCCCGCACGCGAGGCGAGGGGGAACCATCCCACCATGAAGGTTTGAATGCCCCTCGCCCGCCGTAGTGGGAGAGGGGTTGGGGGTGAGGGACTCTCAGCGGTCGGTTGGTGGTGGCAATTGGTCGCTTGTGCCCTGCATAGCGCTGACTTGCACCCAGCCAACAATATTGGAGCTACCGCGCACAAAGCCTTCGTACCAGCCATCACGCTGGCGAAATGGCATAAAACGTTGATCTTCTTCTAGCGTATGCAATACCCTAGCCTCAGCATCTGGTGCTGAATGCACGGTCACATCGGCAGTTTTGGGGCGCTGAATCGCATATTCAATCACCCGCAACGCTTCTAAATCATTGGGATCACGCACTTCGAGGTAGCGCAGCAAGCCATTGGCGATGCTCTGAGCAATCACATCTGATTGATTAAGCATAAACGCCCGATCCGTGGGATTGGTCAAAAAGCCCATTTCGACGATCACGGCTGGGGTAGTTGGAGCAATCGCATTGCGATGTCGCCGCCAGCTAAAGGCATAGTAGCCGCGCATGTTGGCGGTAATCGCCGAATCTTGGGGCATATCAGTGCCAGCGGCATATTCGCTGACCAAGCTATCGAGTAACAATAAACTGGCCTCTGAGGCTCTCCATGGAGTCGCCATTTTAAAGCCGCGACTGCTGGTGCTAGTCGAACCATCGGCATGGATCGAGATAAAGGCATCGGCTTTGTAGGCAACTGGCACAGTCGCAGGCAACAGATCGACTGTAATTCCCTCGGCCTCAAGCAAGGCTTTGACCTGTTCGGCAACTGGTAAGTTCACATCCGATTCGGTAATGCCATTGACGAATGCCCCAGTCGAGGTACGGAATTTAGCTAAATCATCGGGTAAATCTTCGGTTTGCCAATGGCCAACTTGAATTCCGACCCGTGGCGGTTGGGGCACGGGGGTTTCAGTTGGTGGTGCTGGAGTCGCACTTGGTGCTGGAGTCGCTGTCGGCACAACCCTGGTTGGGGCACTGGTGGCGATCGCGATTTGCTGCACCGCAGCAGGTTTGGGAGCTTCAACAAGTATAGCAGTATCGCTACAGCCTACAACGAACAGCGTGCCAACAATCAAAGACCAGCGTTTCATCGGGTGGTTCCTTGTATGGATGGGGTTAGGGACTAGGGGTCAGGGATCAGGGACTAGGGATCAGGTTAATATACATTTTGGTTTCTATCCTTAAATTGGGCTTGCGTCTCTTCCATTAGTTGATACCTTCTGGCCCCTGAATCCTAACCCCTGACCCCTAAACATTAACATGGCTTTGCACTTAATTGCTTGACACAAAGATTAAGGTTGAGCATATATTTGATGATAATTGGCTAAGGATTCTCCCATGCAGACAATCCAAACATTGGTGGTTGAAGATCATCCGGCGTTGCGGGCGGCAATGGTTGCTGGGTTGCACGCTACCAAAGAGATAACTGTGATTGGCGAGGCTGGTAGCGGCGAGGATGCAATTGAATGGTGTGCTCAACATACGCCGCAAGCCATTTTGATGGATGTGGCCTTGGCCAGTCAACTCAATGGCATTCAAGCTGCGGTGATTATTCGCCGTGAACATCCGCGGATTCCGGTGGTGTTTTATTCAATCCAAGATGATGATGCCTATTATCGCGATTTCCAGCGTTCGGGCATTCTAAGCCACTATGCGTATGTGCGCAAAAGTAATTATCTACTACCAGCGATGGTTGCGCCGCTGCTGCGTGATGCCTTTCAAGGCCGGGCTTTTATCGACCCCGATATTGCTAGTCGGGTGCAAGAAGTTCGCCATCGCGATGAGCAATCGGCGCTTGATTTGCTTGAGCCAGCCGAGCGTGAAGTGATGACCTTGGTGGCTCATGGCTTTACCAACGATCAAATTGCCCAGCGCTTGGGGTTTCGTGATGCCCGTGCGGTCAGTCGCATCAATGGTCAAATTTACACGGCCTGGGGTTTGAATGAAAATACCACTGATGAAAAAGTAGCACGTACTCGGGCGACAATTATTTTTCATGAGCGCCAACTGATTGTCTGGGATGAAGAAGGGCGTGGGCGGGCGTATATGCCCGATGGTCAGTGGCAAGCACGCTGGAACGATTAAGCAAATTGCCAATTTGTTGCATATAATGTGCTATACATACGAGTTTACCCATTTGATGGGAGATTAAGATGCTTGATCAATCTGTTGTTGAAGAGCAGCCCAGCGTCGGGCAGCTTGATCGGCTGCGGGCGTATTGGGTGCGTCGCGATACGATTGTTTGGAATATTCATGCGCTCCCCAATGCTCGCTATGAGTTGCATTATTCGCTTGATGGTTCGTTGGAGCTAACGCCGCAGGGAATTCAGCATGGCAATGTTTTGCCGCTCGAACGTGATCCTTTCGGCTTAGATTCGACGTTGGCAGCGGCTTTTCCGCATTTGCAAGGTTTGCCAGTGTTGCGCCTCGCTCCTGAACACCACGACTTGGTTGCGACAATGTTGCGTGGTCAAGTGGCAGTGCAGGCCTATCACGCTGACGATCAGAGTTTGATCGATGCGACTGCCTTGCAAATTCCAGGTGTGCTTGATGATTTGTATCACTACACTGGCGAGCTTGGGGTGAGTTTCGACGAGCAGAAACGCCCGATTCTGCGCTTGTGGGCACCGACGGCTCGCTCGGTTGGCTTGTTGCTCTACGCCGATTCGGCCAAAGGAACTCGCGCAATTCGCAGTGCAATGACGTTCGACCCTCAGACTGGGGTTTGGAGCATCGTTGGCAAGCCTAGTTGGAAAAACCAGTTTTATCGATTTTTGGTCGATGTGTTTGTGCCCAGCACAGGCCAATTTGAGCAAAATGTGGTAACTGACCCCTATTCGCTGAGTTTATCGACTAATAGCCAACATTCGCAAATTGTTGATCTACAAAGCCAACGCCTCAAACCCAAAGGTTGGAGCAAACTCGCCAAGCCCAGCCTAGCCAAACCGACCGATATTGTGCTTTACGAGCTGCATGTGCGCGATTTTTCGATCACCGATTCGAGTGTGCCAGCCGAGTTACGCGGCACCTACAAAGCCTTTACCCAATTTGAATCGAATGGTGTGCAGCATCTCCAGCGGCTGGCTAAGGCTGGAGTGAGCCATGTGCACTTGCTGCCAGTCTTTGATATTGCTACCATTGAAGAACATCGACCTGATCGCACGCGAATTGATTTTGACTATTTAGCCAGTTTGCCTGCTGATTCAACTGAGCAGCAAGCCTATCTTTTTCCAATTCGCGATCGTGATGGCTTCAATTGGGGTTATGACCCGCGCCATTACACCACGCCCGAAGGTTCCTATAGCACCGATCCTGATGGCTCAACGCGGATCTACGAGTTTCGCGAGATGGTGCAAGCACTGAATCAAATTGGGCTGCGAATAGTGATGGATGTGGTCTACAATCACACCCATTCGAGCGGCCAAGCCAGTTGCGCCGTGCTTGACCGAATTGTGCCAGGTTATTATCATCGCTTGGATGCTGACGGCAATGTTTGCAACAGCACTTGTTGTGCTAATACCGCTAGCGAACAGCATATGATGGAAAAATTGATGCTTGATTCGTTGCGCACATGGGCTGTTGACTATAAAGTTGATGGCTTTCGCTTCGATTTGATGGGCCATCATCTGAAACGCAATCTGTTGGCGATTCGCGCGATGCTCGATAGTTTGACCCTGGCTGAGCATGGCGTTGATGGTAAAGCGATCTATGTGTATGGCGAGGGCTGGAATTTTGGCGAAGTTGCCGACGGTGCACGCGGCGAAAATGCCTCGCAACATGCCATGGCTGGCACGGGCATTGGTACCTTCAGCGATCGTTTGCGCGATGCGGCGCGAGGTGGCGGCCCATTTGTGGGCTTCCAAGTGCAGGGCTTTGCCACGGGCTTGCTTGATCGGCCTAATGTGTACGAACAGCGGGCGTTCGTTGAGCGCCATTACCAAGTTGCAGTGCTGAGCGATGTGGTACGGCTGAGTTTGGCAGGCAATTTGGCCGATTATCCAATCCTCAGTTGCGAAGGCCAACAAACCTTGGGCGGCCACTTGTATATCAATGGCAAACCTGCGGCTTATGGTTTACGCCCTGATGATCATATTGCCTATGTTTCAGCCCACGATAATGAAACCTTGTTTGATGGAATTCAAGTCAAAGCCCCAATCGAATCGCCGATGGCCGAGCGGGTGCGCATGCACAATTTGGCCTTGAGTTTGGTGGCCTTAGCCCAAGGAATTCCATTTTTTCATGCTGGCGATGAGTTGCTGCGCTCAAAATCGCTGGATCGCAACAGCTATAATTCCAGCGATTGGTTTAATCGGATCGATTGGACGGGCCAGCAGAACACTTGGGGTTCGGGCTTGCCACCCTCGGCGGATAACCATGAACATTGGGCCACGGTTGGGCCGTTGTTAGCCAACCCTGCGCTCAAGCCAACCGCTGAGGATATGGCATTCAGCTATGCCCATTTCCAAACTATGTTGCAAATTCGGCGTAGCTCAGGTTTGTTTCGTTTGAATAGTGCTGAATTGATCAAGCAAAAAGTCTGGTTTCCCAATACGGGGCCTGATCAAGTGGTTGGTTTGGTGCTGATGGTGCTTGATGATGGAATTGGTGAGCAGTGCGATCAGCAATTTAGTCGCGTTGTAGTGGCCTTCAATGGCTCGCATCATAGTTTGAGTTATAGCGATGCCAGTTTTGGTCATTACAATTTGCAATTGCACCCCTTGCTGGCGAATGGTTATGATCCAGTGCTGGCGCAGGCTAGCTTTGATCGCAGCCATGGCAGCATTAGCGTGCCTGGGTTTAGTTGTGTGGTTTGGGTCGAATATCGCTAAGTGATCTATTTTATGGGTCAATACTGGCTAAAGTGTTGGCCCATAAAGCCTAACATCCTATTGACGTGAGTATTACACTGGCAGCATCAATAGCGTGATGGAGGCTGCAATGAATGTTCGTAACAATTTGGCATTGTTAATTGGAGTTGGTAAAAATAAGACCGAAAGTTTTAAACCATTACCAGTACAAAATGATATTGAAGCCCTTAAGTCGGCATTGAGTGATCGCGATGTAGGAGGGTATCAGCCTGAAGCAATCCAATGTTTAGTTGATCAACAAGCGACTATACCTGCAATTGAACGACAACTAATCTGGTTAGCAGAGCAAGCCCAAGCTGAGCCAGATGCAACAATTTTTATCTATTACAGCGGCCATGGAGCCTATGATGATCATGATCGTTATTATTTAATTAACTATGAAGCAACCACTGATTTGGCTGCAAGTGCATTTTCGGCCCAACGTTTGATGGAGTTGCTCAAAAATATCAACAGTCAGCGGGTAGTGATTGTTTTTGATTGTTGTTATGCGGCAGGCTTGGCGCGTGGCAAAGGCTTGAACGGCACACTTGAATTTGGTAATCCATCGAAAGCCTTGGTGAGCCAGTTTGGTCAAGGTTCAGGCGTGGTTGTAATTGCTTCGTCGCAACCACATGAAGAATCTTTTTTTGATTATGATAGCGTTAGTATTTTTACCAAAGCATTTTTAAGCTTGTTATATGGTTATAATGCCCCCGCCGATGCAACTGAAGTTATGATTGGCCATGTGATTGATACACTCCCTAAAATGCTTGCGCACACCAATCAAACCCCAGAAATTGCGTTCCATGGCCAGAGTTTTAGCTTAGCCAAATTGCTTGGGGGCAAAGGTTTAGGTGCTGGTGGTTGGCAAGGCTATCAGGCCCAAGCAGAGGCGAGTATCCAAGATTTAATTGCTCGTAGCCAAGTAACAAATGTTCAGATTCAGAATCCAATTAATGCCCACAATGTTCAGCAAGATTCTTCACAACATACAACGACCAACCATGGGATGAATTTTGGTGGGGCAAGCTTTGGCAACAATACCGAGATTACAAGCGGTGATTCTTATAAAAGTACGATTTCGATTGGCGGTCGCAGCACCGTGAATGGCCCAGTTGTGGGAATTAATCGAGACACGATTAATTATACCTACTCGTCACAGCCATCTACGGCTATCGATCTGAAAAATTTAGATCTGCTTGAAAAACAACTTAGTGGTTTAGTTCAAACGTATAGTCATAATCCTGCCTTGGCTGATCAATTGCAGATGATCGCTATTCACTTGCGCAAAGCGCAGCGCAACCAAGCTGAGCAAGCTCAAGCTGAACTAGCGAAGGCTAAGGCCGTTGCACTTGAGATTCAATCGGATGATCCAACTCTCCTCGGATTACTTCAAACGTTCCATAATCTTTAAAATCAAAAACCGCCCGACTGATCTAGCCGGGCGGTTTTCCATTCGTCTTAATTGGTGGCATCAAGCTCAGTTTTGAGCGCTTCTTCGACCACTTGCGGGTTGGCTTGGCCTTTGGTAGCTCGCATCACTTGACCAACCAAAAACTTGATCGCTGGCAATTTGCCGCTCTTGTAGTCGGCAACAACTTTGGGATTAGCGGCGATCGCATCGCGGGCAGCTTGGGTCAAAACGCTGCTATCGCTAATTTGGCGCAAGCCTTTGGCGTTGATGATCGCAGTTGGCGTTTCGCCAGACCGATACATTTCTTCAAAGACCTGCTTCGCAACCGTGCTGCCGATTTCGCCCTTGGCCACAACCTCGATCAAGCTGGTAAGGTTGGCAGGGGTGACGCGTTGTGCCACAGCAGTGAGCGTTTCATCGCCATCTTTGATCAAACGGAACAACTCGCCCGTGATCCAGTTGGCAACTGGTTTGGCGTTGGTAGCCCCAGCGGCGGCAACAACCGCTTCAAAATAATCGGCGGTTTCGCGTTCACCGCTCAACAAAGCTGCATCTTGTTTGGATAAGCCAAATTCGCTGAGATAGCGGGCAAATTTGGCATCAGGCAATTCGGGCAATTCGGCGCGGCGCTCAGCAACCCATTCGCGGCTCAACTCCAGCGGCGGCAAATCTGGCTCGGGGAAGTAGCGATAGTCGTGGGCGTGTTCCTTGGAGCGTTGGCTCAAGGTGATTCCAGCGGTATCGTCCCAACCACGAGTTTCTTGAATAATCGTGCCACCTGCGCGCAGGATCTTTTCTTGGCGTTCCAATTCGTAAACCAAAGCACGCTCAAGGTTGCGGAACGAGTTCATGTTTTTAATTTCGACCTTGGTGCCAAATTCCTTTTGACCTTCGGGGCGAATTGAAACATTAGCATCAACCCGTAATGCGCCTTCTTCGAGGTTGCCGCTGTTGACTCCCAAAAAGACCAAAATTTGGCGCAATTTGGTGGCATACAAACGAGCTTCTTCAGGCGTGGTCATATCTGGTTCGCTGACGATTTCGAGCAATGGCACACCAGAGCGATTGTAATCGACCAGCGAATGGGTTTCATCACCGTGTTGCAGCATGCCCGTATCTTCTTCGAGGTGGGCACGGGTGATGCCAACCCGCTTGGTTTCGCCATTGCCAAGGGTAATTTCTAGCTCACCATTGATACAAATTGGCTTATCGTACATGGTAATTTGCCAGGCTTTGGGCAAATCGGGGTAGGTATACGATTTACGCGAAAACTCGCAATACTCAGGAATTTGGCAATTGAGCGCCAAGCCAAGCAGCGCCGCCTTGCGAATTGCTTCTTGATTGACAACTGGCAAGGTGCCAGGTAGGCCAATGCTGACTTCATCGATACAGCTATTGGCGGGAGCGCTGGCATAGGCCGCGTTACAACCGCTGAACATTTTCGATTTGGTAAGAATTTGGGCATGCACTTCTAGCCCAATCGTGGCAGTATATTTCATAGCAACTCCGAGGCAACACAACAGCACAATCTCCCGCTGATTGTGCCCGATCATGGCTGATTATGCAAGCTGTTATAGCGTTGCCAGCAGTTGCATCGTCGCATATTCTTGTTCGGCGATTTGGTTCATCAGCTGACTAGCCTGTTGAATTGCCCCAAGATCGTGCTGTTTGCCCGCTTGATCGATCAAATTGGCAACTTTCTGCCAGTCCGCGCTAATTGTGGTGAAGGCTAGTTCAGCTTGACGTAACTGTGGAGCTGCGATGATTGTGCTGGCCTCGGCCAAAAAATCACGATACAGCTTGCGAAACAGCGAGCCGCCGGTTCCGGCCCGCTCCATCAACAGCGCGGTAGTACAAAAATCAGCTTCAACATCAGCCGATGTTTCAAACCATGGCTGCAAGGTGGCGCTTGCTTTACGAATGCCTTTGTAGCTCACATTGGTAATCGGCGGATTGAGATAGGCTTGGGCATTATTGATGATTGCTTGGCGCACTGCTTGAGCTAAATCATAACTGCCCTGTGGTTTGAGGGTGTAAGCCAAGCTTTTTGAGGCCATCGAGCCTTTGGCCGCTCGCGCTTGGGCCAAACTTGCCAATGATGTTTGCACTGTGCTGCCCTGCTGCTGGGTATCAACCAAATAAGCTTGATCGTGATCATAGCCATAGATCGCCACATAATGCCCAGCAAAATGAATGGGATTGCTAAAATATTCGAGATAAAAACAATCGAGTTTCAAACCAACGACTTGGCCTTGATCAAGCCAATGTTTGACGATGGCCCAAGCCTTAGTGGGCGAACTGGTTTCTTGGCGCTCAAGTTTGAGATTGAGCTGCTTGGCGAGGGTTTCGGTTAGCTGATCAGGTTTAACTCGTCCGCCGATAAAGGGCATCGGCATCGATTTCATGTGCCAAAAGATGAAACTTAGGCCTTCGCCCAAGCCAAACAGCAATGGCTCGGCAAGCTCAATGCCCTGTTGATAGAGCAAGGTTCCAGTGGTGGTAGTTTCACAATGTTGGCCGATAAATGGTTTGATTGCCAGCATAAATCCTCATCACTAGGCGGCTTTGCCAAGCATACTACTCAATTCACGTAGTTTTTGGGGTGTAAATAGGCCAAGATTTGGCACATACTGGGCTGTGCCTTCGCGCCAACCCCGCAGTGCTAAGCCAATTTCAACTGGATTACGGCACTCCAAAATTTCTAAAAGCTCGGTTTCGGCCACAAATCCCGCTTGATCGAAGCGCAACGCTAGACGACTCCAGCGATCTAATGGCGCTTGAGCTGGGGCAAGGTGTTCGAGTTGAGCGAGCACCATCAGCATATCAGGCGTAGTTTGATAGATTACTTTGGCGACCTGGCAATTGCGCAAGAGGTTTTGATAGCTTTTGGCGATTACGACCAAGACTTTGGGTTGACCAACTAAGCGTTGCGCCAAACTCGCTGCCATTGCTTCGGTCGCAGGCACAAAGATCGGAATCCGTTCGCTGCCACGTTGGGCAATAAAATCGGGCACAAGCAGCCGATGGGCCAAACTAAATGGCACAGGATCACGCCGAATCCGCCAGCCTGCATTTTGACCTTTGCTAACCAAGCGGCTCCAGGCTTGGCTAAATTGCTGTTCAAGCGTGGTTTCCCAGCTATCGCCAAGATTGTCTGGTTGCTGACGAGCAGTGCCACCAAGCACCGTTAACTCGCGTTTTGCCAGCTTGATGAGGCTGTTTTTGCCCTGCATATGCACCTGAATCAGGCCTTCGCTGGCAGCATTGGGGTGTGCCGCTAGTAAACGCAAGGCACAACGGGCGATTCGGCGGCCTGTGCGCGTCCAATTGCCTAGGGCATCTTTGGCTCCATGCAAGGTCAGGGTTACAAACGTTGCCATGCAATCTTCTGGTTCGCTCAGTTCATAGCGTAGGTTATAGCGCTGGGCTAAATTGTGGGCTGAAACGGCCAAAGCATTAATATCACCATCAAGCCGTAATTGTAACGAACGACAGTTGCGCAAACCTGTTTCAAGCGAATGAAAATTGTATAAGGCCACGATCGCGCTTGGTTCTGGGCGTTCGGCGCTGCGTACCAACAAGGCTTCTTGTTCATCATCGAGATATAGCACCCGCTCAAATTGGCTTGGCGTTAAGCCTAGTTCTGTGGCTAGTTGGCTTACCGCAGGCCAACGTTCGCTCGGCAAAATGAATCCATGGGTTTGATTGGCATGGGCATACAGCAAGGCCCGAAAATCGGCGGAATTGCGCAAGCCGCGTTCGGCCAATTGGGCATAGGTTGTTTGATCGAGCACTTCGGCTAGTTGCGGTTGATGCCAGCGATAAGTTTGGCTTAAACAGGCCACCAAGCCGCGTGCCAACTTGGGATCGCCAAAAAACTCCAGCAAGGTGGCGGCTTCAAATTCACGCCGAGCGCGGCCAAGCATCTGCTCATAATAGCCAATCGCATAGTCAATCGCCGCCAAATAGCGATCATCACGCAATTGATGCGGGTAGAGTTGGCGGCCAAGCTCTCCGTTGCGGCTGGTATATTTGAAATCGGCTGGTGTAAATGACATAATGATTCCGATACTCTAAAGATTCAGCGATTGATCCACGAAGAGCACGAATGACAAGGGGTGAGCGAACAGGACTCAGGGAGCAGATTGGCTATGCTGGGCTGAATCCGAACCCCTAACCCCTGAAATCTGACCCCTACCTACCTTCCCCGCTGATTATGGGCGGCCACGGCTTTTTTACGCCGACGGGCGGTTTGAACTTCGCTGGTATTGCGCGTGACCAACTCGTAAAGCAAGGCTTCATCGGGCTTTTTGCGCAGCACCCGCCCTAAGCGCTGAATATATTCGCGAGCCGTGGCTGAACCACTGACCACAATCGCTACATTGGCATCGGGCACGTCAACGCCCTCGTTCAGCACTCGCCCCGTGACCAACTTGGAATAGCGGCCTGATCGAAAGCCATCCAAAACCGATTTACGTTCATCAGCCGTCGTGCGATAGGTAATGCTGGGAATGGCAAATTGGCGACTGATTGTGTTGACTAAGGCGTTGTATTCGGAAAAGATGATGATTTTATCGTTGGGATGCTGACTGAGCAATTGTCCAACATGCCCAAGCTTTTTCTCGGCGTTGAGCGCAATCAGCCGTGCTTGATGCTGGGCTTGGAGCGCATTGCGAGCTTGGGGATCGCTGCCTGATCGTCGAATGAGTTCGCCGAAGAAATCGCCTCCACTGGCCAATTTATGTCGATGTTTGGCCAAAAACCAGCGCCAGGTGGTCATCAAGGTTTCGTAGCGCACCAACTCATCAGCAGTTAGATCGACTAAAATGCGTTTTTCGCGAAACTTGGCGATATGGCCTTCTTCGGCTAGATCGGCAGGCGCACGTTGATAGACCACCTTGCCGACCAAGCGATCAAGCGCTGTATGCGAGCCATCGCTGCGTTCGGGGGTGGCGGTTAAGCCTAGGCGATAGGGTGTGCGGCTGCGCAGGGCAATCGTGCTATAGGCTGGTGAAGGCAAATGATGCACTTCATCACAAATGAGTAAGCCCAAATTTTCGAGCGGTGCATCGGGCATGGCTGCCGAAGCATAGGTGATTACGGTGATTGATCGCCATTCGCGCTGGCCATCACCGACCACGCCGACCAATGTTGGATCAAGTGCGAGGGTTTGGACTACGGTGTCGCGCCATTGGTAGAGCAATTCAATCGTGGGTACAACAATCAGCGTGCGCAGCCCAAGTTTGGCAATTGCCAACATTGCTGTAATTGTTTTGCCCGCTCCTGTTGGCAGCACAATGACCCCACGCCCTTCGTTGGCCGTCCAGGCAGCGACAGCCTCGGTTTGATAGGGGCGCGGGGCGAATTGCAATTTGGCTTTGAAGCCGCCTTGTAAACGGGCATCGACCTCTGGTAAATCCTCGTCGGGTTCGTCAAGCAGGCTTGCATCGAGCAAACTTGCCTCGTCGAGCAGCCATTGTTCTGGCTCTGGCTGCTCGGCTTGGGTGGCAGGTCGGGTCATGCATCCTCCTAGGCGGCTTTTTGCCCATACTCCCATAAAGTTGGTTGGGTATAGATGACGTTGCTTTTGCGGGCACTGTGAGCGGCATTGGCTGGCGGTGGTGGATCATCGGGAAACATATTCGAGACGATCAGATCAGCCCGTTGTGGCCCAACTCCCCAGATCGCCGTCAAGCGTTGGTAGGCAGCTTCGCGTAGCAAGGTAGCTAGCTCGACTTCGCCTAGCTCTTGGCTAATACGTTCGGCCAAAATTGGCCCAATGCCCGCAATTTTGAGCAAGCGTTGTTGGCTAGGTGGCAGCAAGGCACACAAATCGTCGTAAAAATCGAGCTGGCCTTGGGCGGCTAGCACGGTGATTTTGCGCGTGAGGCTGGCCCCAAGCTTGTTGATGCCTAAGGTTTTGCCAGCTAAGGCGCGTTCGGTGAGGGAATGGCGCAGGCGGAGAATTGCGCGAGCCACTTCGCGATAGCGCCGCACCCGATAGGGATTGGCGTTTTGGCGCTTCAGCAGCGTGGCAATGTTAAACAGAATTTGGGCAATTGCTCGATTGTTCATGGCTATCACCAAAGCTTTCTACTGGTTCAAACGTACTGTGTCTGTGATGAAACATCTGTGCTAATTATACTATATTTAAGCTAAATCGCAAGCGCGATTATGTTGATTTGGACAATTCATAGAGTTTGTTAACGTAGCCAAATGATAGCATTTGGTTGTGTCAAAAACGATCACAAATTGGTTTTGGTCTGAATTTGAATCTGTAAATCGCTGGCGTTGATGCCATTAAACAGCTGGCGTGGAATTGTCACTGCGGCATAGCCAGTTGCATCGAAACGCCGTTCAATCGCAAAATTGGGAGTGGCAATATTGACCGTTTGGGCATAGGCCGCCTCGCAATGAATCAACAAAGCCCAATCGCCGTTTGCAAGCTCTTGGGCTTCAAGATCGTAGAGATAATCCGGCATTGCTGGTTCCTTTCATGAATTTGGTTCATTTTTTGCAACGCCGCCGATTGTACCAGAATTTGTGGTTGATTTATTTGCAACCCTTCTGTTTCTCCACGGGAGAGAAATGCAGTTTTCAAGGGCTGGTTCTAACTATCACCAATGATCACCACCCTGCGTCTCCCGCCTTGGGGCGGGAGACGCAGGGGTTTTCAGCCCCTGCACCCAAATATTCATGGTGTAGAATGTGCAATTTCTTCTGATTCCCCTTTGCGGTTGGATATCGCTGACTCCTGATCCCTCGTTCGTCCACATTTCGTGTTTGATACTAAGGTCTTGGGGTAAGGGATTTAATTGATCAGTGCTCCTAAATTGAGCAAGCTGACCTGCTCGGCTGAATTTAAACCAGTGGCCTGGTTGATGATTAGCCCTTGATAGGGGCGATCACTGTGCAGTTTTTTGAGCAATTTGCCAGTTGCGAGTTGCCAGATGGCGATTGCACCTTGTTGGTCGCCAGTTATCAGCATTTGGCCATCGCTGCTGAGGCAGATGCTATCTACGGCTGCTTGATGCTCAAAGCGTTGAACCAGTTGTTGGTTTTGCCAATCCCAAATCAGAGCTAGCGAGCCAGCCGCAATTACAATCCAGCGCCCATCAGCCGACCATTGCACCGCTTTGAGCAAGCCAGGTTTATGCAATAGTACAATTTCATAGCACTGGTTACTCAAGTCCCAAATGCGTACCTGTTGATCGGCTCCGGCACTGACCAAATGGCGTTGATCAGGGCTGAAAGCCATGCTAATAATGCCCGCACTATGCCCCGCCAATAAACTTAAACAACTATGTTCAGCCACCCCCCAAATTCGAATAGTGCGATCGGCACTGCCTGTTGCCAATAAACTGCCGTTCTGGCTCCAAGCAAGGGTGGTAACTAAATCATCGTGACAGCCAAAGACTTGGACAATCTGGCCATGGGGCATCGACCACACATGAACCGTATGATCTTCGCTGCAACTTGCCAACATACTGCCATCAGGTCGAAAGGCAATGGCGCGAATCAAGGCTTGATGATCAGTCAACATCGTTGCTAATTGCAAACGTTGGCAATCCCAGAGTTGAATCACCTGTTCTTGGCTGATTGCCAGCAGTTGGCTGGCTTGATGATAGGCCAATTCGCGACCATTGTTGGTTGCTTGCGGTAGATTTAGGCGATAGAATGGCTCGGCTAGTTGCCATAATGTGACGGCTTGGGCTTCACTGGAATTAAATAATAAATCAGCGTTGTTGCTCAAGGCTAAACTACGCACGCCGCCGCGATAGCCTTGCAAGCTATGCAGCAAACGTCCGCTGGCTTGCTCCCAGATGCGCAAACTTTGATCGCTACTGACCGAGTAAAGCCGCGAACCATCGCGATTATAGTGCAAGGCCCGTACCCAATGGGCATGTCCGTAGAGCATATGTGTCAAATGAGCGGTTTCTACCTGCCAAATCCGAATACATTGATCAAGGCCAGCGGTGGCGAGATTAGCTCCGTCAGGGCTAAATTGCAGATCAAACACCCGATCTTCGTTAGGCAGACTGGTGATTAACTGATTGGCTGGTAAATCCCACAAATAGACATCGCCATCAAGCCCAGTGCCAGCTAAAATTGTTGCATCGGGGCTAAACGCTAGGATTTCGATTGGCTCGTGATGAGTTGTTATGGTGATTTGATAGTTTAACTGTGGGCCGTGCCAAAGTTTAATCTGACGATCAAGCCCTGCCGTTGCTAAACATTGGCCATTGGTGCTCAGCCCAATGCTGCTTAGGCCATCCATATGCGCATTAAAACGATGCAGACACTTGCCGCTCAGTCGATCCCACAGGCGAACTTCACCGTCAAGGCTGGCGCTGATTAATTGTTGGCTTTGGGGCACAATCGCCACGCCAATTACTGGCCGGGTATGGCCTGCTAAAATACGTGGATTCTGGCCTTGAGTGCTCTCCCACAGCCGAATTAGCCCATCGTTGCCAGCGCTGATCAGGTAGCGCCCATCGCTGCTAAAACAGATTGCCCGAATGCCATCGTGGTGGCTGGGCACTTGCCAAAGTTTTTTCAGATCCAAACTTTGCCAAACAATCAATTGATCATCAGCGGTTGCTGCGGCCAAAAAACGATCAGCCGGATCGCGGGCGAAGGCAATCAATGCGCCAAATTGTTCGTTAAATACACTGCGCGAAAGGTCGCTATAGCTCAAATCAAGCTGTTTGGGAGCAAGGCCACGTAGGTTGGCTTGCCACAGCGGTTTATGCCGAAAATCAAATTGGCTCAAATCGGCCTTGAGTTCAACCAATAAATTAAAAATATTACCTGGGGCATAGCCCATTTCCAAGGCGCTCAAGGGCTGCATGGTTTGCAATAATTGGCGCAAGGTTGCCAACAAACGCTCTTGGCCAAGCTCAACGAAAATTCGGTGCAGCAAAGGCCGCAAAATTGCCCGACTTTGGTGCTCGCGAATGCTATCCAAACTGTTGGCTTTAATCAAGGCATGGCGATAAAGCAAACCCTGCGTGCCATCAATTAACTCTTGGGCAATTTGGTCAATCAAACGGTCGGTGGTATATTCGAGCACCACATTGTGCAACATAAACCCATCTTGGTGCCGCTCCACCAACGAACGGCGCAGCAACGATTCAAGGGTTTCGAGTAGCATATGTTGATATTTTGAACGCACCAGATCATGCTTAAGCTCGGCCAATTTGACTGTGTGACGTTCGATTGCGAGCCAATACAATAATTCTTGCTCTTGGTCGGATAAACGCTCGAATTGTTGAGCCAAAATTGTGCGTACATCGCCAAAAATTAATTCTTCGTGCTGCAAAAATTCAGCAATTTGGCCAAAAAACATGGTTTTGATCACTTGGGCAACTAATTTTAAGGCCAGCGGATTGCCGGTATAGTGCTTAATCAGCTCCTGCCACAGTTGCGGCGTGCCATATAACTCTTGATTATCGAGCAACATTTGAGCATCATCGCGCATGAGTCCTGTCAAAACCATCGAACGGGTGTACACGCCTTCAAGTCGATTGAATTCATAGGGTTTTTCGCGGCTGGTCAGAATCAAACAGCTTTCATGTGAGCGCTCGCTGATTGCTTGAAACAGTTGGGCATATTGCTCATAGCCCTCGCGGTAGCGGCCAGCTGGATATTGCGGCTGTAAAATGGCCTCAATATTGTCGAGAATCAACAGGCAGCGGGTGGTACGCAAATAATCGATCAACACACTTAGGCGTTGCTCAAATTGGCTGGGGTAGGCCGAATTGGGGCTGGGCATAATCCGATGCAAACATTCCAACAGAAAATCATTGGCTTGTTGGCCTTGTTGCAGCGAACGCCAGACAATCACCTTGAAATCATCTTGGGCTTGTTGGGCAACGCGGGTGGCAAGACTGGTTTTGCCCATGCCGCCCAGCCCAATAATTGCCACCAAACGGCAGCGATCACGTTGCAACCATTTAACTAAGGTGGCGGTTTCATCTTCGCGACCGACAAAATTCTGCACGTCGGGCGCATCGCCCCAATCGTGCAAAACGCCCATCAACGGGCCAGTCTTAGCCTGCTCCTGCTTTTGCTGCTGCACTTCGGCCAAGTAGGTTGTGGCTAAATTGGTTAACTCAGGCCAAGTTGCTAGCGGCGTGGGGTCAATCGCATACTCAGTTAATGCATATTGAATTGTGGCTAATAATTGCTGCTCAGCCAAACCCCGCTGATAGGGAGGCAAATCCAATTGCTCGATCACCAATTGAGCGAGGGCGGCGATATAGCCCAGCGGACACAAGATTTGGTCATTTTCATAGCGCATAATTGTGGTATGCGCCAAGCCAAAATGGCGGGCAGCCCGATTTTTTGAACGAAAAACCCATGAACGCAAATCGCCGAGAAATGCGCCAAGCCCTTCGGTTGCATGAAAAACAGGCAACGATAAAACAACGTTTGTCATGACAAACCCCATGATGCGCAGGAAAATATCAAGTTCGGTACGAACGAATTATGCCTGAATCATAGAGGCAAGCCCGTAGAACTTCAAGAGCCACGAAGATAGTGCCAAAGTACTATTTTTAACCGTGGTTTAATGGATAAAGGCAGAAGGCAAAAGTCAAAAGAAGAGCATAGAACATAGAGCATAGAACATAGGGGTTTCAGAAGGCAAAAATCATAAATCAAAAGAAGAACAGCGAACATAGGGTGAAGGATAAGGGATAAAATTTAACGCAGAGGCGCAGAGAATGCAAGGTTTTTGGCGATGGACTTTGAGTTGGCGAGAGCATAATCATAAAAACTGGGCCAATCTGTGGCTGAAAATTTGTACAAGGCAAAAGTCCACACCATGAATATTTGGCTAAAAATTGCGGGTAAAAGATTTAGACACTGGCAACAAGATTTGATACTATCTCATTGAGCGATCAATCACTGCCTGTACGCAGCCATATGTCAACTTGAGAGTTTTCGATAACAGTGTACAATTGGGGTGATAGCGAACCAGTAACTCCCCCAACTCCAAGTTCATGCCACCACGAGATTGCGCGTGGGCGGTTTGAGTGGAGTTGACTCTGATTTAGTAGTATTGGAAAGGCCAATCGTTCGACTTGGTGGCGGATGTTCGCGGTGCCAACGACGATTTGGAGAACACGGTCTTAGCAAGGAGGCATGGATGCCCAATCGTTCGCCTGCCAAGGCTCTGCTGCGCCCTACGGCAACCCTGTTGCTTGGAAGCGTTGTACTGGCAGCGTGCGGTCAGAAGACCCCTCAAACGACCCTGAACCCAGCAAGCGAGAGCACCCGCGCAATTTACAATCTCTCGGAATTGTTGTTTTGGTTGGGCGTTGTGGTCTTTTTGATCGTACAAACCTGGTTGATCGTTTCGATCATCAAGTATCGGCAAAAAGATAGTTCGCAGATTCCCACACAGATCCATGGCAATACGAAGGTTGAAATTGCTTGGACAATCGTGCCAGCAATTATTGCGATTGTCATTTTCGTCTTTACCTTCGACACGATTCGCAAAATCGAGTTCATGCCGGCTGAAGCTGCTGGTAATACCTTGAATGTCAAGGTTATCGGCCATCAGTGGTGGTGGGAGTTCCAGTATCCTGATATTAAGGATGCGAGCGGTAAACCTTTGGTCACTGCCAACGAGTTATGGATTCCATCAGGAAGCTATATCGACGTGAAAATGACCTCGGTTGACGTAATCCACGACTTCTGGATTCCTGGCTTGGCAGGCAAGCGCGACGTGATGCCCAATCGCGAGAGTGGCTTGTGGTTTAAAGCCGATGATGTAGCCGATGGCTCGCCAGGCGTATTCTGGGGCCAATGTGCCGAGTATTGTGGTGGCCAACACGCCTATATGAAAATGCGCGTAGTTGTAGCTAGCCCTGCTGACTTCCAAAAATGGTCAACTGAGCAAAGCCAAGTAGCGGTTAACACCAACTTGCCTGAATCGTTTACCAAAAATTGTATCGGTTGTCATGTGGTACGTGGCACCAACGCCGCTGGTATTACCGGCCCCGATTTGACTCACTTCGGTGGCCGCATGACGATTGCCGCTGGCACCGTCGATAATACCCGTGAACATCTCTATGCTTGGTTAGACGACCCTGATGCAGTCAAGCGTGGCAACATTATGACCACCGCGATCAAGGCCGATACCCTGACCGAAGCAGAAATTACCGAGTTAGTCGATTATCTGGAAAGCCTCAATCCTGGCACCAGTGTTAAAGGTCAGCAGTAGGAGGGCCGTATGGCAACTGACGTAAGTACCCTCCATCACGCCCCAGCTAAGCAACGGCGGGGTTGGTTGGAATGGATCACCACTGTCGATCATAAAAAAATTGGCATCATGTATGCAGTGACTGCCTTTTTGTTCTTTGTGATCGGTGGGCTTGAGGCGTTGCTCATCCGTTTGCAGCTTGGTACGCCCCAAAATACGCTGCTGACACCCGAAGCTTATAACCAAGTCTTTACGATGCACGGCACAACCATGGTGTTTATGGCAATTATGCCAGTCAACGCTGGGTTTATGAACTATTTTGTGCCCTTGATGATTGGCGCAGGCGATATGGCTTACCCACGCATGAACGCCATGAGCTATTGGCTCTTGTTGTTCGGCGGGATTGTCATGTATTCCAGCTTTGTCTTCGGCGGCGGCGCTCCCGATGCTGGCTGGTTTGCTTATGCTCCACTGACCTCAACCACCTACTCGGTTACCCGAGGGATGGATTATTGGGTGCTGGGTTTGCAGCTGCTGGGGGTTTCCTCGCTGGCTGGCTCGGTCAACATCATCGTAACGATTATCAGGCTCCGTGCACCTGGCATGCGTTTTAATCGGATGCCGCTGTTCGTTTGGATGAGCTTCGTTACCTCATTCTTGTTGATTTTTGCCTTGCCAAGCATCACGGTTGGGATCACCTTGCTGTTCTTTGACCGCAACTTTGGTACCAACTTCTTCTTGCCTGCTGCTGGTGGCGACCCACTGTTGTGGCAACACTTGTTCTGGTTCTTTGGTCACCCCGAAGTGTACATTATGATTCTGCCCGCCTTCGGCGTGGTTTCAGAAATGTTGCCAGTCTTTTCACGTAAGCCAATCTTCGGTTACGAGTTTGTGGCCTACTCTGGGGTAGCAATCGGCGTGTTGGGCTTCACCGTGTGGGCACACCACATGTTTGCCACCAACTTGGGCGTGATTGCCGACACCTTCTTTGCTGCTGCTTCGATGTTGATTTCGGTTCCGACTGGGGTCAAAATCTTCAACTGGCTAGCAACCTTGTGGCGTGGTGAGTTGCGCTTCAAAACCCCAATGCTGTTCAGCCTTGGCTTTATCGCCATGTTTGTGATCGGCGGGATTTCCGGGGTTTCGTTGGCGGCTGCGCCGTTCGACTTGCAAGTTACCGATAGCTACTTTGTGGTTGCCCACTTCCACTATGTGCTGTTTGGTGGCGCTGTCTTTGCCTTGTTTGGTGCATCCTACTATTGGTTCCCCAAAATTACTGGCAAGATGATGAGCGAACGGATCGGCAAATGGCACTTCTGGATTTTGATGCTGGGCTTTAATTTGACCTTCTTCCCACAACATATGCTTGGGTTGCAAGGCATGCCACGGCGGGTCTGGACGTATCAACAAAACCAAGGCTGGGATTTCTACAACCTGCTCTCAACCATTGGGGCATTTTGTATCGCCTTGGGCACGTTGGTGTTTATCGTCAACTTTATCATCAGCTTGCGCAAGGGCGCTCCTGCGGGCAACGACCCATGGGATGCCGCAACCCTGGAATGGGCGACCACCTCGCCACCACCAGCCCACAACTTCGATGTGGAATACATTGTGCATAGCCGTCGCCCCTTGTGGGATAACAAATATAGTGGCGAAGGTCGGGGCATGACGATCAATTACGATTTCCATCCCCACTTGCCACCGCCATCGTTTGCCCCAATCATCTTCTCGTTTGGCTTGTTTGTGCTGGCCTATGGCATGCTCAACCTCGCCTCTGCGCCATTGATTGGGATTCCCTTGATCTTGGTGGCCTTGGCAATTGCCTTCGTCGGCATGAATCGCTGGGTCGGCGAAATTGCCCAAGATCCGGTGCTGTAAACAACCTTGCTCGGTGTCGATTGCATGATCGACACCGAGCCCAGTTATTTGGGAGAATCTATGGCACAGGCAGTCGTGCGCGATATCGATAAAAATGATCCTGGGCGTGGCCTCGATTTACGCAAACTGGGCATGTGGACGTTCCTTGGCTCAGAAGTGTTTTTCTTCGGGGCTTTGGTGGTTACCCACCTTTCAATGCGTGGGGTTGTTGCGCCATCAGCAAGCAAAGCCAATTATGATGTTGCGGCAGTTCGCACCTTGTTTGGCGATAATGTATTGACCTCGATTCTAGCTTTCATCTTGTTGACTAGTAGTTTGACAATGGTGTTGGCGCTAGATGGGGTTAAAACCAATAATCAAAAGCGTTTCCGCTTTTGGTTGGGGGCCACTATCGTCTGTGGTTTGGTCTTCTTGGGTGGTCAGGTTTACGAGTTCTATCACATTGTTCACCAAGGTGTGACGATTAAAAATATGATGTTTGGCTCGACCTTCTTCTTTGTAACGGGTTTCCACGGAACCCACGTTGCAGTTGGGGTAGTTTGGCTCACATCATTGTTAGTTTCGGCAATTCGCCACCCTGAGCGCTACAATGCTGGCAATTATATGGCTGTCGAGCTAGGCGGCTTATATTGGCACTTTGTGGACTTAGTGTGGGTCTTGATCTTTACGGTGATCTATCTGATCTAACCATTATTTATCCAAGGAGTACATAATGGCCCACGGTCATGATGAACACGCCCCAACCGAACACGAAGCGCATCACAGCCATGCTAAGTTGTATGTGATCATTTTCTTTGTCTTGTTGGTGATGACGGGGATTGAAATTGCCCTGCCGATCATCAACAAAGCTGAGATTATGGCCAAACAATTAGAAGTCGCATTGTTGCTTGGATTGATGACAATCAAAGGCGCAATTGTGATGATGTTCTATATGCACCTTAAAGGCGATCGCCGCATGTTTGGGACGCTGTTTGTCTTCCCAATTGTGTGTGTGCTGTTGATGATGTTGGGCTTCTTTGCCCTGTTCCAACCTGTATTGTGGTAAGCAAATGAATGACTGGACGCTTGATTGGCCGCTGCTTTTTGGCTTAATCGCCGCAACAGTTGGCTATCTCTGGGCAGTTGGCCCAGGTCGCAAGCGCCTAGGCGGGCCAGCAGCCTTCCCAGTCGGGAAGGCTGTTGCCTTCTTAAGTGGCTTGTTAGCCCTTGGTTTGTCGATCATGTCGCCAATTGGCATTTGGGCCGATCGCTATCTCTTTACGATGCACATGGTTCAACATATGATTTTGACCATGTTTTGTGCCCCGATGTTGTTAATTGGCATCCCTGAGTGGCTGCTGCGGCCATTGGTGCAATTGCCATGGGTCTATACCATTGTGCGCTTTGCCGTTAATCCAATTGTGGCATTTAGTGCCTTTAATATTTCCTTCAATGGCTGGCACTTTCCCCAATTCTACGATTTGGCCTTGCGCAACGAACTGGTGCACATTCTCGAACACCAAATGATGATGGGCAGCGCAATTTTGTTGTGGGCACCATCGCTGATTCCTTTGCCAGAATTACGCTCATCGTATCCGGTGCAAATGCTCTATTACTTTGTGAATTCAATTATCCCAACGATTTTGGGTGCCTTGATTACCTTTGCTGATAGTGTTTTGTACCCAACCTACGAGCTAGCGCCACGGATTTGGGGCATCAGTGCGATCGCCGATCAACAAATTGGCGCGTTGATTATGTGGATTCCTGGTGGCTCGATTTTTATCCTTGCCATTACCATCGCTTTTTTCAAGTGGATGAACCGCGAGGATGAAGAACAAAGCCTGCCGAGCATCGCCGACCAAAAAGCCGCTGCTCGCCAGTAAAACCTAATCATTCAAGGCGCATTGGCTTGCAATGCGTCTGCGCTTTTTAGGCCTGTTTATGCGCCCGAATCAAGCACGATGTAAAGCGTTCAGCCAATTGCTGACCTTGCAAATCGCTTAATCCCGCCAATTCCTCAGGCAACTTGCCGCCAATATCATCTAAACTATAACGATGGGTTACCTCGAAACTAATCTGTTGAAAGCCTGCTTGCTCCAAAAATTGTTGATATTGCTCACGGGTTGGTGCACCTGCAACACAACCAGCCCAATTCATGGCTGCCCGTAAACTGGCTTCAGGCAAGGGGAAATCAGCCAAACTGCCATCGATCACAATATCGGAGATTGCCATATAGCCACCAACTTTGAGCACGCGATAAGCCTCACGCAATGCCATGCCTTTATCGGGAGCCAAATTGATCACGCAGTTGGAGATAATCACATCGACCTGCTCATTCTCAAGTGGCAGTTGCTCAATATCGCCCTTCAAAAAAGCTACGTTTTCAATCTGGGCTTTATTGGCATTCTTACGGGCCAAATCGAGCATGGCATCGGTCATATCAACCCCATACACAAAGCCCGTTGGCCCAACTTGTTTGGCAGCGAGCAATACATCTAACCCGCCACCAGAGCCAAGATCAAGCACGACTTGGCCTGGTTGCAAAGCGGCCCGTACAACCGGATTGCCACAGCCACGCGTGCTGTTGACAGCGGTTACGGGCAAATCGGCGGTTGCTGTATCACGGTAGAGCGTGCTGCTCAGCGAAATATCATGGCTGGTGCTGCAACAACTGGTTTTTGGCTGCTCCTGCTGAACTTGCTCGGCCCATTCGCCGTAATAGGCTTGGACTGTGGCTTTAATCGATTGATCGTTCATGATCTATTCCTTCCATTGAAAAAATTCAATCTTGCTAGCAAAAAAATCAAACTAAGTGTTTAACCATCAAGGTTGCGCTGCTACAAATGCTGCCCCACTGCACTGAGGCATGCAAGCGCGAATCGGCCTCGGCTCGTTCGATTGGCTGGTAGCCGTGAGCAGCAAAAAATTTTGCCGCGCTGGTGGTTAAAAGATAGAGTGTTTGCAAGCCCTGTTGTTGTGCTTGTTGCTCCAAAGCCGCCAGCAACGCCGCACCCAAGCCTTGGTTTTGGCGATCTGGCGTAACTGCGACCGAGCGCAATAAGCCAATCTCGCCATACAACTCAAGTGCCCCACCCGCTTGTAGATTGGCGTTTTGCCACCAGCCATAGGCCTGGGCCATGGCTAAACCTTCGTTGTCCAACCCGACTGTGTTCAATAAATGCTCGAATATTGGTTGTTGATCTGAGGTGATTGGTTCAAGTTGCATAGGCCATCCTATTGAAAAAATTCAATTCAAAAGCCAAAAAAAGCTAGCCCAAGGCTAGCGATTCCAAGTATCCAAGTGGCGGTTGATGCGAGCTTTGAGGCTGGCAAGGCGTTCGCGTTCAACCCGATAATAGGCCCAAGGCCCACGTCGTTCGCAACTAACCAAGCCAGCCTCGCGCAACAACTTGAGATGATACGAGACAGTTGGCTGTTTGACCGCGACCGCCGCCTCCAGATCGCAGACGCACACATCGTCAGTTGAGTTTGTCAGCAGCGTCAGCAATTGCACCCGCACCGGATGCGCGAACACCTGAAAATCGGCGCTAATCGCTTCGGCTTCAGTTTCGTTCAAGCCAGCGCTGGTGGACGCACAGCAGCCCGTGGTTTGGGCAATCAGTTCAATAATGCCAGTCATAATTCAGCCTCCACGAGCACTATAGCACGCTTATCGAATTAATTCAATCTTATGGTGCTTAATTTTTCAGGGCGAATTTGGCTCATCAATCCATCGTAAGGCTGATTTGAATAGCTATCAAATATTTTATTATTCAATTATCTAATTATTGAATAAATTAGTGAGAAATATCATGCAACTTCAAACATCGGCAGTCGCTGATAGCCTTAATACGCTGCAATTGCTCAATCGTGCAGCAACGATTCGTGGAGCTTCGGCCTGGGTTCAACGGACGGCGCAGGCGCTCAGCGCTAAGGAATTGGCCGATAATCAATTGGTAGCAAGTTTGAGTTTTGGCTTGTTGCCGCAAAACGCTAGCCAAACCATGGACGAGTTTTTGGCCGAGCTAGGCAGCACTGAGCCAAATCAATGGGTTGCCCAAATTCAACAACACCTGCTTGAACTGAGCGCGAGCACTGGGCCACTTACCAGCGAACGGCTATGGCAGGCCTTGCGTAATGCGGGCATTTATAGCGAGCTAGCGACCCAACAAGAACTTTTGGCGGCGATGCAACAGCCAGCTCAATTGTTGGCGCGGGTGTGCCAACACCTTGAACATATGTGGCAAACCTGGTTCAAAGCCGAGTGGCAACAAGCCCAAACTGCCATCAGCCAACTCAATCGCCAGCTTCAGGCCCAAGTTCCTAATGAAGCCGCACTCAAAGGTTTTCGCCAAAGCTTAGGCTATGCAGTTAATCAAGAGTGGCAGCAGTTGCAGGAGCAACGCCAAATTGTACTGTTTGCAGCAATCCAAAATGGCAGCCTAACGACATTCTTGGCTGATCGTCAGCGTTTGTGGGTTGGCATTGGTTTTGGCATGAGTAACGAGCTTCAGCCACGGATTATCAGTCGCAACGAGTTATTATTTCGCTTGCAAGCGCTAGCCGATGCCGCACGGATTCAAATTATGGAGCTTTTGGCCCAGGGCGAATTGTCGGCTCAAGCGATTATCAGCCAAACTCAACTGCCGCAATCGAGTGTTTCGCGCCATTTGAATATTCTGCGCAATGCTGGCTTTGTGCAGGAGCGGCGGGCGGGTGGCGCAACCAAGAGCTATCGCTTAGTCACAAGCCACATTGGGGCAACCTTTGCGGCGCTTGAGCAAGCCTTGAATCAAGCAAGCCCAAGCCAAATCAGCTCGGCTCAATCAGAATCAGCAGTGCCAGCCAGCATTCAACGCTTTTTCAATCGCGAGGGGCGCATGGTCACTTGGCCGAGCAAACATATCGATCGGATTCCAATTTTGGCGTATTTTGCGGCGCAATTTGAGCTTGGTCGCGAATATAGCGAACGCGAAATTAACGAGGTACTCAAGCCGCATACTGGCAGCGATGTGGCCAACCTACGGCGCTATTTGATCGATGTCAAGCTGTTCGAACGCGATGGGACTGGCTCACGTTATTGGCGTAAAAACGAAGAATAGGTATAAGGGATCAGGGGATAGGGGTCAGGAGCACAAAGGACACGAAGAATGATTTAGCCACGAATTGCACGAATTTCACCAATTATTCTTCTCTATCCCTAAGCTTGTTGTCTGACCCCTGATCTCGCGTCTTTTTTGCCTGATGTCTTTATCCCTCATCCTTTATCAATGCTCTGCGCCTCTGCGTTAAAGCTAACCCCTGACCCCTACCCCTTGGTTACTTCTTGCGGAATAGAAAAATATATTCGTGTTTGAAGATATAAAAACCGCCGACCAAAGCCCGATAGCGCCACAGCTCTTTTTGGTGGCGCTTGCCAGTGGTTTCTTCAAAATTTTTGACGATAATACTTTTGAGTTGAAAGCCTTGCTGTTGCACAACTTCCATGGTGCGAAATCCGAGGGCTACCCACTCGCCATGCATATATTTATCGCCGATAATTACCGCGAGATGCCGACCGCGTTGCAGAACTGGCTTGACTTGAGCCACCGCCGCCGCCATTTGGTCCAGAAAATCCTCGACTGAAGGCGCATTGGATAAATCGCGTTCATCGTCGCTGAAGTTGATAATATCAAAATAGGGCGGGTGCATAATTGCTAGCTGCACATAACGCTGGCCATAATCTGCCAATACGCTTTGCCAATTGATTGTTGTGCAATCGCCATGCACCGAACGCGCAACAATCGCCAGCGGATTTGGCTCGCGTTCAACGGCTTGGTTGGCATACTCGACCATATGCGGTTGTAGCTCAACCCCCAATACATTGCGGCCCAAGCGTTGACCTTCGATCAAACTTGTGCCCGAGCCAGCAAAAGTATCGATCACCCAATCACCTTGTTTGGTATAACGCCGCATCAACTGATTGGGAATTTGCGGCACAAAATTGCCCCAATAGCCCGCCGAATGCACTCCCGAGCCATCGCGACGATCGATCATCCACAGGCTATCGGTGTTAATATCGTCGTATTCCTTCCAACGATTGAGGTTAATATCGTTGATCGCGGTGGTGCGCACGGTGGCGATGCTGCGAGCCAGCCGATCGATATAGTAATGTGCTCGTTCGAGAGTCTGAGCCTCGCTAATTTGCTGCAACTCACCTAACAAAAAAGCATAATCAAACGCGATACTCTCAGCCTGATCAGCGACCCCATCGGCATAATCGGCCAAGTGCGAGGTAGTAGCGAGAATACTAGCGCGGAGTGCGACGAGGGCTGTGAGATCACGCCAACCAGCCAGAAGATTGAGCAAACGTGGTTTGCGAAACCAAAGCAACCGATCCATGCAATCACCCATGAAGAATTCTCAAGCGGGGCTGGTTTGTGCAACCAACCCCGACAAACGTTTACTGTGCGAGATGCTTATTTTACAACGAATAGAGTTCGCCGTATTTGGTGCGGAGATAGCGAATATACGGCTCGATGCTGAGGTCTTGACCTGTAACTTTGCGGATTAAGGTTGGCACGCTGTATTTGCGGCCATGAACGTACATGTTCGATTTCAGCCAATTGTGCAGGTTGGCAAATTGACCTTGGCTAATTTCGGTTGGTACATTGGGGTTGGCTTGCACAGCAGCATCAAAAACTTGAGCGCTGAGGATATTGCCCAAAGTATAGCCTTGGAACGAGCCACCGATAATCCCACCATACCAGTGGACATCTTGCAGCACACCATCGCGATTATCAGGGGCGGTAATGCCCAGATCGCTGCGATAGCGTTCGTGCCAAGCTTCGGGTAAATCGCGAATGGCCAATTTCCCTTCGAGCAAGGCCAATTCCAAATCGAAGCGAATCATGACGTGCAAGTTGTAGGTCACTTCGTCCGAATCGGTGCGAATCAACGAGCGCTGGACTTTGTTGATCGCCCGATAGAAGGTATCCAAATCGACCTTACCTAGTTGGTTGGGGAAGGTGGCCTGAGCTTTGGGATAAGCATATTGCCAGAAGGCGCGACTGCGACCAACCACATTTTCCCATAAACGCGATTGTGATTCGTGAGTGCCAGCCGAAGCGCCGCTAGCCAATGGGGTATTTTCGTAGGCTGGATTTACGCCCAACTCATAGACGGCATGCCCAGTTTCGTGAATTGTGCTAAACAAGCCATCGCTCAAATCGTTTTCACGGAAGCGGGTGGTGATGCGCACATCGCCAATCGAGAACTTGGTCATAAAGGGATGATGGGTTTTATCTTGGCGACCGCGTTCGAAGTCGTAGCCGATTTCGCGAATTAAGCTCTCGCCAAAGGCCAATTGCTCGGCTTCGGGATAGTGTTGCAACAAACAGCTATCATCAGCGGCTGGTTGCTCGGTGATGGTTTTGACCAACGGTACGAGTTGTTCGCGCAAGGGGCCAAAAATCTCACGAATTTTGGCAACGGTCATGCCTTGATCGGCCATGTCGATCAGTGGATCGGCGATATGTTCGCTGGGGCCGAAAAATTCAGCATAGCGGCGGCTGAGATCAAGGGTTTTTTCGAGCAAGGGAGCGACTGAAGCGAAGTCGTTGTTGGGGCGAGCTTGAGTCCAAGCGGTATAGGTTTTGGCCACGTGCGAATACAATTCAGCAATAAACTCGCTGGGCACACGCACCGCTTGGTCATAATCGCGCTTGGTTACCAATACCAAGGCTGCATCATCCGATTCAGGATCTTGCTGTTCTGCCCAAGGCACGAGCTGTTCAAGCAAGCGACCAACTTCGGGAGCAGTCGCATGCTCGTGGGCTAAGCGGCTGAGCGTAGCCATTTGGCGACCACGAGCTTCGGCCCCTCCAGCAGGCATGTAGGTGCTTTGATCCCAATTTAACACAGCGCTAGCATACGATAAATCTTGAGCAACCCCAATTTTTTCCTTCAAATCAGCTAATTGTTCTTGCATTTGATTCTCCTACACAGGTGGCACGATTGTGCAACGGCGCACACTCGCTCAGTCATTATAATTCAATTCAGCGCTAGCTGAGAACCAATTTGACGCATTGCAGCGATCAGCTGAAGTGCCCTCAACCTTGTGAGTAGTGATTTGTTTGGAATGGGGGAATACCTAGACAGCTAAAACGCGCAACTATTTAGCCCAAACCAAACAAATCTAATGATCTGCGTCAAGAATTGAGCGTAGCTGCGGTTGATTCAAATAGGCCAAACGTATGATACGCCTTGGTACTATTAGGGGGAGCGAACTCCTCCCTTGATGGTAGTGAAACTGCCTAGGTAACCCATAAATCAAGTCCTATAGTCCTGTTATTCCTAGTTGCGCGAACCGACCGAGTATGTCATACTCAAGAATAACCATTTTTCCCAACGGGTCTTTTACTATGCAACGATCACTACCATCTGCGAAACAGCTTGGCGTAGCTGCCTTTGCAACGTTGATTTTGGGCATTATCTTGCTGTATGCAGGAGCCTTAACCATCGCACCACTGGCTTTGCTGGGTTTTGTCGTGTTATCAATAGTGGCAATGGTATCGCTCACCGCCCACGACATAGAAGATACCATTCGACAGAAAGGGCGTTCAGAATGAGTTTGCTACCCGCCGCCATCGACGATAACGAACTATCTCCAGCCCGCAAAACCTTGCTTGATCGCATCCATCTGGTATGGATATTTGTCAATGGCTCAACTGCATTAAGCTTGTTTTTCCTCTTTCTCTTCAATTTCTTTAGCGGCAACAGTGCTTGGGTCCAAATGTTGATCTTATCGATCTCTTCGATTGGCTCAACCGGGATTTTGTGGTACACCAATAGCAAGCCAGTTCAATGGCGCTTATGGGCAGCCTTGATTAGCTCAATGGTCGCACTAATTGAAATTGCGCTCTTCTTCCAAAATGGCTATTTGATTGCGATCTCAATTACCAGCGTGGTCAGTATCTATGCCGTTACCGCAGATCGCCACGAATTAATCACTTGGTCGGCAGTGATCGGTGTGACCTTTACAATTATTTTTGCGATTTTGAATGGGGTTGAACAAACGCCGCCAAAATGGCTGAATGATTTACACCTCAACTTGCTGATTTCGAAAGTGCTGGTTCCGGCCTTTATTGGTGGCGGGATTGTGATGATTGCCTTGTTGTTGCTTGGTTTGAGCAATACGCTGCGTCAATCGCTCAACGAGGCTAATGAGCGGCGGCGGGTGGCTGAGGAAGCGCAAGCATCCCAAGCTAAAACCTTGGCTCAGGTTGAGCGTCAAGCGGCTGAGCAAGCACGTTTGCTCGAATTGGTGCGCGATCTCGAAACTCCAGTAATTCCAGTGCTCGATGGCGTGTTGGTGCTGCCAATCGTTGGTCACCTCGAAAGCAAACGTCTAGAAAACTTGACCGAATTGCTGCTCAATCGGGTATCGCAAGAGCGTGCCCACACGGTGTTGCTCGATATCACGGCGGTTTCAGTGGTTGATACGGCTACTGCTCAGCACTTAATTCAGTTGGCTCGCGCAATTCGTTTGCTTGGCGCTGAATGTGTAATTACTGGGATTCGCGCCCATGTTGCTAGCACCTTGGTGGCGCTAGGAATTACTTGGGAAGGCCTACGCACCGCTGGCTCGTTGCGTGATGGAATTGCCAAAATTATCGCTGAAAAGAATATTGCAATTTAGGAATTTGGCTTGTGGTTTTTGATGATACTGATTTAACGCCCAACCGCATTGAAATGGCTCGTCGCGCTGCGACGGGTCATTTTATTGATCTGACCAGTAGCAATCCCACCCAACAAGGCTTGCTTTTCCCGCCCAATGTGCTGGAAAAAGCTGCCCAAAAGTATTGGTTACAACGGCGCTACGAGCCAAATCCACGCGGTTTGGAGTCAACTCGTCAGGCAATTATTGAATATTATGCGCAACGCAATCCAGCCTTGGCGCTAACGCTTGATGATATTTTTATTACTGCCAGCACCAGCGAGGCCTATAGCTTGTTGTTCTCGTTGCTCACTGCGCCAGGCGACAATATTCTTGGGCCAAATGTGACCTATCCACTGTTTGAATATTTGGCCGATTTGCATCACGTTGAGCTACGAACCTACGAGCTTGATCCTACCAACAATTGGGCAATCGATCAGGCTTCGTTACTGGCTGCTGCTGATCAGAACACACGGGCAATTTTATTAATTTCACCGCATAATCCAACTGGGTCAATTATTAGCGAGCCAATCGCTGTATTAAATCAACTAGGAATTCCGTTGATTTGTGATGAAGTTTTTGCG
The DNA here is from genome assembly GCF_039545135.1 of Herpetosiphon gulosus. Lineage (NCBI taxonomy): Bacteria > Bacillati > Chloroflexota > Chloroflexia > Herpetosiphonales > Herpetosiphonaceae > Herpetosiphon > Herpetosiphon gulosus. Next base: position 467,178 of record NZ_BAABRU010000001.1, read on the forward strand.
CCGTTTGCGCTGGCCAAACCGTATGTGCCACCGTTGGGTGGGCTACACCCCAACGTACCCGTTTTTCAGCTGAATGGCATCTCTAAGCTCTTAGCCTTGCCCGACCTCAAACTAGGCTGGATTGCGCTGAATCAGGCGGCTCAGCGCTATGCAGAGCGCTTAGAATTGATCAACGATACCTTTCTGAGTTGTAGCACGTTGATTCAAACGATGCTGCCTGACTTGCTGCATGCTGCGCCAGCATTTATCGATCACATGCTTGATCGCGTGCGAGCCAATATTGCCTATGCTCGTGAGCATTTAGCCCAGCACCGACGTTTGATCTGGAGTGAGCCAGATGGTGGTTATTATTTGTTTTTGCAAGTGCGCGATGAATTCGATGATGAAGCCTTGGTAGTACGGTTGATCGAACAAGGCGTGTTGGTGCATCCAGGCTTCTTTTTTGATTGGATCGATGATTGTCGGATTATGCTTTCGGCCTTGACTGAACCGCAACAATGGCAAGCAGGTATCCAAAAATTGGCTCAGATTCTTAGCATTTGACAAGCAATCAATCTTCGGCTATAATCACCTGCGCTGTCGGAATACGGCAGGTTTACAAAAAAAGCGGGTAGGTACCAGAGTGGCCAAATGGGGCGGACTGTAAATCCGCTGGCTTACGCCTACGGGGGTTCGAATCCCTCCCTGCCCACCAATTTGTTTTCCATGTCACAGACAATGCCCTTGTAGCTCAGTTGGCAGAGCACACCCTTGGTAAGGGTGAGGTCACGGATTCGAGTTCCGTCAAGGGCTCCATACCTATGCTGGAAAACGATCCGACACTTTGTGCGGGTCGTTTTCATTGAAACTTACAAAACCCCATTTGGGATTGTAGGAGGACTAACACTCAATGGCTAAGCAAAAGTTCGAGCGGAACAAGCCCCACATCAACATTGGGACGATCGGGCACGTTGACCACGGCAAGACGACCTTGACCGCTGCCATCACCAAAACCATGGCACTGCGTGGCCGCGCTGAATTCCGCGCCTTCGACCAAATCGACAATGCTCCCGAAGAACGCGCTCGTGGGATTACGATTTCGATTTCACACGTGGAATATGAAACCGAAAATCGCCACTACGCGCACGTGGACTGCCCTGGTCACGCCGACTATATCAAGAACATGATCACTGGTGCTGCCCAAATGGACGGCGCAATCTTGGTGGTATCGGCACCGGACGGCCCGATGCCCCAAACCCGCGAACACATCCTCTTGGCTGGCCAAGTCGAAGTGCCCGCGATGGTGGTCTTCTTGAACAAAGTTGATATGATGGACGACCCAGAGTTGCTCGAACTGGTGGAAATGGAATTGCGCGAGTTGCTGAGCAAATACGGCTTCCCGGGCGACGAAATTCCGATCGTGCGTGGCTCCGCCAAGGGTGCGTTGGATAGTGCATCAACGGATGCTGGTCAACCCGAGTATCAATCAATCCAAGAATTGATGCAAGCGGTTGACGATTACATCCCAACCCCCGAACGCGCGATTGACAAACCATTCTTGATGCCAATCGAAGACGTGTTCTCGATCAAAGGCCGTGGCACCGTGGTGACCGGTCGGATCGAACGCGGGATCGTCAAAGTGGGCGATACGATTGAAATCATCGGGA